>BAXG01000009.1 GCA_001310455.1 Photobacterium sp. JCM 19050 | reverse complement strand
CCGTCAGGGCTTTTTTGCGTTTGGGAAAAGAAACCGGACCTGGGAAAACAAGGTCCTGGGAAAGCAGGGCAGAAAGAGCAGTGGCGAGTACGGAGTGGTGTGTGGCGAGAAAAAGCCTTGTTCCGCACGAGAGAGCCGATACACTTTCTCGCCTCTCGCCTCTCGCCTCTCGCCTCTCGCCTCTCGCCTCTCGCCTCTCGCCTCTCGCCTCTCGCCTCTCGCCTCTCGCCAAAGAACATTTCTGTCCACGCCATGACAAATTTCCCACACCAACCCATTTTTAAACGGTTAAAATACGGGCTTTAATGAAGGAGCCTTTATGCCGCACTTACGATTTCGCGCAGTTGAGCGCAAGGATGTAGCCAAGTTGACAGAAACACTGGGTGAAAAATTGCAACCGCTAATGGATTGCCCGCTTGAAGACTTTACCTTTGAGTGTGTTGCGACAGAGTTTTTCTTTGCCGGACAAGCATCAGAAGCGTATCCATTTGTAGATGTGCTTTGGTTTGACCGTGGACAGGCTACACAGGACGAAGTGGCTGCAATTGTTACCCAGGAAGTTCGTCATGTTTTAGAGAAGCCTGAACAGGATGTCGCTGTGATTTTCACTTCGCTGTCCCCGAAGGCTTACTACGATAACGGTAGCCACTACTGAAAATGAAGAAAAAAACAGCCGGTATCCTTGCAGGCGTTCTCGCTGCGACTCTGGCGGGTACTGGAATTACTATTGATCAGGTTTTCAATATTCCCAATGAAGACATGGTTGTCACATCCGCCCATTCGTATACGCAGTGCGTCAAGCGGGACTCTTCCGAAGTCCTTGATAAAAATGGCGTGATTAACCTAGCTGTCTGGAATATATACAAACAGCAAAAAGAGGGTTGGGCGCAGGCGCTCTCGCAGCTTACAGCGTCAAACGATCTCCTGCTGCTACAGGAAGCCAGCTATACCCCTGAATTGGCAAACTTCATTCATAAACATCAGCTCCACGCTGATCAGGTTTATGCATTTGCCGTACTTGATAACGTTGCCGGTGTAATGACTGCGTCGGGTGTGTCTTCTGCTGGCAGTTGTGCCTACCGGGCAATGGAGCCGTTACTACGGCTTCCTAAATCGGCACTGGCATCATATTACCCATTGAGTGATGGTCAGGTGTTGACTGTCCTTAACGTGCATGGAGTGAATTTCACGCCGACACTGGATAGCTACATTTCGCAGCTCAATACGCTGAAAAGGGCAATGGAACAGGTAAACGGGCCGGTTATTGTTGCCGGGGATTTTAATACCTGGAGTGCCGGACGGCAGAACGCATTGGATGATTTTGTAACGTCTCTGAGGTTGAAGAGTGTGAGGCCAAACCCGGACAACCGTTTGAGGGTCTTTGGCCGTCCTTTGGATCATATTTATTACCGTGGGCTTTGGTTGGAAAAAGCAGAGGCACCCGGAACGAGCGCCTCTGATCATTCGATGATTACTGCAACCTTTAAGCTACAGCAATAAACACACCCCACCCGCCAAATACCAGAAGCCAAGGAAGGCTGGCAATAGCGAACGCTTTCCCTCGCTCCATTGGAACCCAGGATGTCAGCAAGTTCAGTGTATTTACCCAATACCACGGAAGCAGGATAGGAAAGGTACTGAGGTAACTATTCCAAGGGCTTGTGTAGCCCGTTTTGATAAAAGCATTCAGCGAATTGAGATCTGCATACGCTGGTAAGAGCAACGAACTGTTGAATAGCAGGTTAGCATAGCTGGCGAGATCCCCGACGACTGACGGAAGAAATATAAAGCAGGAAGCGCCAAGCCACTGGCGAAACATCGGGGATTGACCAAGAGACTTGGTAGCCAGATGCAGCCACAGTGCCATCATAACAATGGTCCCGGTTCTGCCGATAACATCTGCTATCACTTCCCCGGCCAGCAAAACCTCTTTTTGCATCCAGGCGCTTTGTTGTTCGGGTGAAAGTGAGAGTGAAGAGCTTAACGTTGTCGCCAGTGCTTCAAAATTAACGTGATCGAAGTAAGCTCCCCAGAAAAGCATGCAACTTACAATCAACAAAAGGTATGGAATCCAGCCCCACACTGGGCGTTCATAAAGTGCAGCAAAACAGGATATCGGCGCAGTGACCGAATCCCGCATTGCGCTGAACGGGTTTGATGATGGATGGATCATGAACTGACCTTGGTGACATCAATAAAAAGGCGTAATGTTTGGCCTGGTTTGATGTATGCCTTACGGTTCAGTTGGTTCCATTTCAGGAGGTCTGAAACGGACACATCGAACTTGTCCGCAATGACGCTCAACGAGTCGCCCTGGCGAATTTTGTAAGTGATCTTGCGGATGGTGCCGCCGGATGGTGCCTTTTTCCAAACTACGAGGGATTGGCCCGGACGAAGTGGATCGCTCGGTGCCATGCCGTTCCATTTTGCCAGCGACTTGTAAGAAACATCGTATTTGCGGGAAATGCTCCACAAGCTCTCGCCACTGGTGACCTTATGCGTCATTTTGTAATTGCCGCGACGGGTAGATTGCGTTTTGGCAAGGCGCTGAGGCTCGCTCAGTGAATACTGGTTAGCATCTTTGAGTGCTACTGGCACAATCAGGTGCTTCCCGACTCTGATGCTGCTGCCCTTAAGGTTGTTGGCACGCTGTAAAACTTTGACTGTAGTATTGTTGTTGGAGGCTATTTCGCTCAGCGTGTCGCCGGACTTAACCTTGTAGCGGATGACTTTAATCCCGCGGTTGTTATTTTTTGCCAGTTGGGTCTTGAAGCGGTCTACTTTGCCGAGTGGCAACAGTAAATGCGTCGGGCCATCCGGCGCTGTTGCCCAGTGGTTGTATCCGGGGTTAAGGCTCTGAAGCTCTCGCAGGGGGATATCGGCATAGTTTGCAGCTAATGCCAAATCCATCTGGATACCCGGGTCAACGTTAGTGACAGCCGGCTTATTGGCGATGACTGGAATGTCCAGGCCATATTTGGTCCGGTTTCTCACCACATCACCCAGCGCGAGAAGTTTTGGTACGTAGCCACTGGTTTCCTTTGGCAGATCCAGCGACCAGAAATCTGTTGGTTTCCCGGCTTTCTTATTCGCCCGGATGGCACGGAATACGCGGCCTTCACCCGTGTTGTAAGCCGCGAGGGCGTGGAGCCAGTTACCATCAAATTTTTTGTTCAGGTATTCGAGCAGATCAAGTGCAGCCTTGGTTGACGCCGTTACGTCCCGACGACCGTCATACCACCAGTTTTGCTCGAGACCGAAACGGCGGCCAGTATCAGGACAAACTGCCAGAGACCGGCAGCCCTGCCATGAGAATAGGCGAATTGATCAAAAGAGCTCTCTACAACCGGCAGAAGGGCCAGTTCAAGCGGCATATTGCGCTTTTCCACTTCTTCAGCAATGAGGTACAGAAATGGTTTAGCGCGCTCTGAAACGGTTTCCAGATGACCTGGATGCTTGAGGTACCAGTTCCGGTAGTAGTTAACACGTTTATTATCCGGTACAGGCATTTCCATCTGCATGGCGATACGTTGCCAGACGTCGCTCTGTTCCTGAGGAGACAGCTCCACAGGTTTCTGTTTTTCAGCGTTTTTTGTGTTTGGCGCCTGCACAACCGTTTCGGTCTTTGGCGCGGTGTTTTCTGGTGCAGTTGTCGCTCGCTCGCCAGACGTCATCTGGCAACCAGAAAGCACCAACGCACTTAACAGTGCAAGCTTCAATTTCATAGAACAGCCCTTTGAATCAATGGCCGATGATAATACTTTGCCCCCAGATGCGAGACAAGCCACATCGGTCAGAAGTTATCCTTCCACTGGCGCAATGCCGCAAATGTTTCGACATCAGAATCACCTGTCGCTCTGCTTGAGACAGCACTTTTAACTTCCGGAACATCACACCGAAGAAACGGATTGACACGTTTCTCCTTTTCAATGGTAGACGGCAGTGTCGGCATTGACTGTGCGCGTAGGCGGTTAACGTCATCTCGGTACTCGCGCAGGGATGGGTTCTCCGGTTCAACCGCAAGGGCAAATGCCACATTGGATGCTGTGTATTCGTGGGCGGAGTAGACTTCGGTTTCGATGGGAAGGGCGGCAATTTTTTGTAACGAGTTGTGCATTTGCTCCGCCGTACCTTCAAAAAGGCGCCCGCAACCGGCAGAAAACAGAGTATCACCGCAAAACAGTTTGCCATCGCCGACATAGGCGACGTGGCCACGGGTATGACCCGGAACACCAAGCACCAAGAACTGCTCACCAAACAGTTCGAACTGATCGCCATCCCGGACTGGAACATTAATATATGCGATAGCCTCTTCCTCCGGCCCTACGACACGCAGGCGCGGAAACTTGCTAACCAGTGCATGTAAGCCGCCGACATGATCTGCGTGGTGGTGGGTGAGTAAGACAGCATCCAGGGTTAACCCTTCTTGCTCCAGCACGTCTAAAACAGGTGTGGCATCGCCCGGATCAACAACAATACAGTGGCGATCAGTATTTTGAATCAACCAGATGTAATTATCATTGAATGCAGGTATGCTTTTTACCGTGAGCATATAAACTCTCCCGGGGTCTGAAATTTAACAGTTTTTGTTATGAAACCAGCGCTCAGTCCACATCCTATCGAATACCCATACACCTGGAACCAATTCCCGCATGGAGAATGGGCCGTGCTCACGTCCAGGCTCAACTGGATGAATGGCTGCCGCGTCTATTTGGTTATCACATGCTCAAGCTTGGTGGCCTGAGCTGCGAATTGACTACCGGATATTGTAACATTCGTCATCAAGTACATGTAGATCTTAAAAATCCTGTCCGGAATATGGAGGCAGAACTTCACCACCTTCCCTTTACCGACAAGGCATTCGACGTGTGTATTCTGGCCAACCAACTCGATTTTTGTCAGGACCCGCACCGGCTTTTACGGGAAATAGACCGGGTAATGATTGATGACGGCTACCTGATTGTTTCTGGTGTAAACCCTGCGAGTATTATGGGTGTTGGCGCATTGCTGCCATGGCGCAAAAATAAGATGCCGTGGAACGGGCGTATGTTTACCCCATACCGGATTCGTGACTGGTTAGGTGTACTCAATTATCAGGTGATGGAAACAACCTGTATCGGCCTTTTCCCTTCTACAAAAAACCGCACGTGGGGAGCATGGATGGAAGGTGCATTAATGCCGGGCCTCTCCGGGCTGGCATCCATGTATTTCATTGTGTGCCGTAAACGGACTTATCCTCTGAAGCCAATTAAACCCAAATGGAAAGTGAGGAAAGGGCTGGCACCTATTGGTGCCAACTTCTGATAGACCTTACAGGCGTTGCCTCTTAGCGTTATTCGTTTGGTTGGTACCCAGTATCTGGCTGGGTAGGCTTTTCCGCTGCCGCTCTCGCCAATTCATCACAGCGTTCGTTTTCCGCATGGCCGGCATGACCTTTTACCCAGTTCCACTGAACGGTATGGCGGGCAGTTTCTTTGTCGAGACGCTGCCAGAGGTCTGCATTCTTTACCGGCTTTTTATCCGCTGTTTTCCAGCCACGTTTTTTCCAGTTGAAGATCCACTGTGTGATCCCCTGACGGACGTATTGGCTGTCGGTGGTCAGCGTGACATCGCATGATTCTTTCAATGCCGCCAGTGCAACAATCGCTGCCAGCAGCTCCATACGGTTGTTGGTAGTGAGGTGGAAACCTTCGCTGAATTCTTTCTCGTGCTGTTTGTATCGTAAGATTGCGCCATAGCCACCCGGTCCCGGGTTACCCAGACACGATCCGTCTGTGAAGATCTCTACCTGTTTCGTCATATCTGTTAGTATTTGAAGATTGTTATTTGCCAAAGTCTGACACAGTTGCACCTATGAACGCCAGCTACGACCGTATTATCGTTCTCGATACCGAAACCACGGGTATGAACCGCGAAGGGGGCCCGCATTATGAAGGCCACCGGATTGTTGAAATCGGTGCAGTGGAAATTATCAACCGTAAACTGACCGGCCGCCATTTCCACGTTTATATTAAACCGGACCGCCTTATCGACCCGGAAGCGGTGGAAGTACACGGTATTACGGATGAATTTCTGAGGGACAAACCGGATTACGCCGATGTTCATGCAGAGTTTCTCGAATTTATAAAAGGTGCCGAACTGGTTGCCCACAACGCGCCCTTCGACGTCGGCTTTATGGACTACGAGTTCAGCAAGCTGGGCGAAGACGTGAAAACAGACCAGCTTTGTAAGGTTACCGATACCCTGGCTATGGCAAAGCGCATTTTCCCGGGTAAGAGAAACAATCTGGACGTGCTTTGCGAACGCTACGGAATCGACAACTCCCACCGTACCCTGCACGGGGCTTTGCTGGATGCCGAGATTCTTGCTGATGTGTATCTGCTGATGACCGGTGGCCAGACGACGTTGTCGTTTGGTGGTAACAATGCCAATAATCAGGGGGCCGATATTGTCCGGCCGGTCACAACATCGAGAAAGGCGCTAAAGATTATCCGGGCATCTGCCGATGAACTCTCCAAACACGAAGAAAAATTAGACGTAATAGAAAAAAAGGCCGACGGTGTCTGCCTCTGGCGATAGGGCGTGTTTAACCCTCGCATTTCGTCCTGACAGGAGAGTTTATGAAGCGATGGCTTGGCGGGCTGCTGTTGTGCCTGGTTAGTTTGGGAGCCTGGCTGCTGAGAGTGAAATCAGCTTGCTGGATAACAGGTTCCGGGTAGACCCGACAATGACGCAGGCCGGGTTTATTATTTACCGCGAGAAACCAAGCCAGCCGGTTGTATTGGTGCGCCCTGATGGCGTGAAGTATTACGCGTGGCGCCATCCGGAAAACGTAAGCTGGTACCAGGAACCGGATATCGACATTATTCTGGTCGAAAACCCTATGCCGGGCCCCTGGCAGGCGTTCGGGAAAATCACGCCGGAAAATAAAATTAAGGTACTGTCTAACCTGAGTGTCCAGTTGGATTACCTGCCTGAGAGCCTCTATGCTGGTGAAACGGTTAAGTTTACTGCCCGCCTTATGCAGGGAAAAAACCTGCTGAAAGACCGTGACTTTCTGCACCGAGTCAAACTCAACGTAACATTCACTCAGTACCTGGAAAATGAGGAAGAGGTTAAGGAAGTCCACCGCCCTCAGCCGGTTTCTCTTGGGGATTTCAATGATGATGGAACCCTGCTTGATGAAAAGCCGGGGGACGGGGTTTTCACTGTCGCGATTCCTGTTGATGTTAAGCCGGGCAAGTACCGGGTTCGGGTTGCGACCGGTAATGGCGTATTTTTCCGCGCGGTAGAAAAGCAAGTGTTGGTGTACCCGAACCCACTTATGGTGACATTCAACCAGAGCTTTAACGCTGAAAAGGCGCACCAGCTTGTGGTGCAGTCTGACGAGGTCAGTATTGAGGCGGGAAGCCTTGCTGCGCAGGTCGAAATCACCAACCCAGAAGGCGAGAAGCAGGCGTTCCAAGGTGTGGCTGGAGAAGGTAAAACAGATGTGATTGTTAACCTGAACAAAGCCAGCGAGCCGGGTCGATTTTCCTGGTCAGGTTGGGTGTATGCGACCGATAAGCTGGAAGGCCGAGGTCTAATGTTCACCCTGCCGGAACACAGCTTCGCCCAGACAGATTTCAGTGAAGTGGAAAAGGCAGAAGCAGAAAGGCTGGCCAAAGAAGCCGAGCGCAAGCGCCTGGAAGAGGAAAAGCGCATCGAAGAAGAAAAGGCCGCGGCAAGGCAGCAGGCGATCATCATGATTGTGGCCGGTAACGTGGTCATCCTTCTGCTGTTTTTCGGAGTGATGTTCTTCCTGCGCTGGCGTAAAAAGAAAAAGGCCGCGGCGGAAGAAGAAGAGAATAACCTGGCAGTACCGCCGCCGGATGATGAGAAAAAAGACTAGCCGGATACCAGGCAAAAAGAAGGGGAAGCAATTGCTTCCCCTTAATCATTTGCCCGTTTTGATTAAGGCGCCGCTTATGCAGCAGTGGAGAGCGAGTGGCCTTCCAGCGGGACAGATGCTGCCAGTTCAGCCGGGTCGAAGTCATCAACATTAATGGTGTAAAGACGTTCTTCTTCTGCCTGCCTGAGCAGTTCGGCTTCCTCCTGACTGATAACGCCTGCAGCAAGGCCTTTGTCAGCAACTTTGTCCAGGAACATAAATGGCATCTTCTCACCGGTTTCACGACAGATGCGCTCGTAAATTGGCTCAACGGCAAGAATGTCGACCAGCGCTTTTTCTATCCTGCCCACGGCATTGTTCTCAGAGGCTTCGAGGAACTGACCCCGACCTATGCGAGAGCGTGTTTCACCCGGCTGCTGAATGATACGGGCGACCTGGCCGTCCAGCTCATCGGACGGCTGGCTGCGCTTGGTTCCCAGAGGGAAAACAACCAGGCGAAGCGCTTTGCCTATGAATCTGTTTGGGAAGTTTTTCAGGAAGGTGTCCAGTGCCTGTTCTGTCTGGTACAGCGAATCCTGTAATCCCCAGTGAACCATTGGCAAGTCTTCCTGGTGCGATCCTTCGTCTACCCAGCGCTTGAGGGTGGCGGAACTGAGATAGAGCTGACTTAGGACGTCACCCAGACGAGCCGACAACCTTTCACGGCGTTTGAGGCTGCCGCCAAGCACTGCCATCGACATATCGGCCAGCAGTGCAAGGTTTGCACTGTAGCGGTTGAGTTGCTGGTAGTAGCGTTTGGTTTCTTCGTTACGAGGTGAGGAAGAACCGTATCCGTCCGTCAGGCCGAGCCACAATGAGCGGGCAATGTTACTGAAGACAAAACCGATATGTCCAAACAGTGCACCGTCAAATTGTTCGAGAGCTTTTTGCTTGTTATCAAGGTAAGCGGATTCCATTTCTGCCAGAACATAGGGGTGACAGCGAATTGCACCCTGGCCGAAGATGATCATCGAGCGGGTCAGGATATTTGCACCTTCCACGGTAATGGCGATTGGCGCGCCTGATAACCGCGGGCCAGAAAGTTTTTCGGCCCCATGCAGATACCTTTGCCGCCGACAATGTCCATCGCATCAATAATGCCCTGTTGTCCGCGGTGGGTGCAGTGGTACTTCACAATGGCGGAAATGACGGATGGCTTCTCGCCAAGGTCAATACCGCTGACAGTGAATTCACTGGCAGCATCCATAACGTAGGCGTTACCGGCCAGACGTGCCAGCGGCTCTTCAATGCCTTCCATCTTTCCGATAGGAAGCTTGAACTGGCGGCGGATACGGGCGTACGCGCCGGTTCCCATCGCTGCGGTTTTCAGGCCGCCGGTTGAGTTGGAAGGCAGGGTGATTCCACGACCCACTGACAGGCATTCGACCAACATGCGCCAGCCTTGCCCGGCCATCTTGGGTCCTCCGATGATGAAATCAAGCGGGACAAAAATATCTTCACCCTGGGTAGGACCGTTCTGGAAAGGCACATTAAGCGGGAAGTGACGGCGGCCAATTTTCACCCCGTCTAAATCTGTCGGGATGAGGCACAGGTAATGCCGACATCTTCTTCACCTCCCAGCAGACCGTCCGGGTCCTGCAGTTTAAATGCCAGGCCAAGGACTGTGGCAACCGGTGCTAAGGTGATATAGCGCTTGTTCCACGTCAGGCGCATCCCCACCACTTCTTCACCTTGCCATGTTCCTTTGCAGACAATGCCGTAATCCGGGATTGAACCGGCATCGGAACCGGCTTCCGGGCTGGTAAGGGCAAAGCACGGAATTTCCTTGCCGGCAGCAAGCCTTGGTAGGTAGTGGTTTTTCTGTTCGATCGTGCCGTAATGCTGGAGCAATTCACCGGGGCCGAGAGAGTTCGGGACACCCACAGTGGAGGAGAGAACTCCGGAAACGCCGGTGAGCTTTTGCAGGACCAGGGACTGTGCATACGCTGAAAATTCGAGTCCGCCATATTCTTTTTTGATGATCATGGCGAAAAACTTGTTGTCTTTAAGGTATTGCCAGATCGCCGGTGGCAGGTCTGCCAGTTCATGGGTGATTTCGTAGTCATTTGCCATCCGGCAAACTTCATTGACAGGACCGTCGAGGAACGCTTTTTCTTCTGCGGTCAGACGCGGGGCTGGAATGTCATGCATCTTTTTCCAGTCAGGGTTACCGCGAAACAGGTCTGCTTCCCACCAAATGGTACCGGCATCGATAGCTTCTTTCTCAGTGGATGACATCTCTGGCATCACTGACTTGAATGCTTTCAGGGCGTGTTTGCTGAACCACGCCTGCCGAAAAGCCGGGATGTTAAGCGGAATGGCCAGGGCAATAAAAACCAGCCAGCTGATTTGGCCGACAATTCCAAGAACAGAGCCGGCGAGCATGATACCGGTAGCTGTGGCAGTCACCAGCTTGAGGTTTGCGCGGTGATAGGCGAGAGCTCCCATCAGTACCAGCGCTGAGAGTAAAAACAGGGTTGTTGCCATGGCGTAATTCTCCTTATCTTGCAACAAATCCATCATGATTGGTAAGAGGTCTAACCAGTTATGATTGTAATTGAGTTTTTAACGAAATGTAAAACCAGAAGCAAGGGGAAAAGGAAAAAGAACAAAAATTGTTCGTAAAAATGAGACTGTCGACCAAAGAGGATTGAGGAAGATCAGTCTTGCCCAATGTTTGGGTTGCGCTCATTTGACATACAATTACAATATGCATCACATCCTTTCGCATAAAAGGGTGCCTATCATTCTTGACCTCCCTGCAGGTTATCTCCGACAGACAGACAGTTGCCCGCCGGAAGCAATGGATTTTGCTGCAGCCGAGGTCTTCGCGATCCAAATTTTTGAGGTGTAAGTTGAACAGTTTTGCCACTAAATGGCGGACGCAGCTGGCCGGCTACGGCGCGTCTGCATTTCGATCTGACTTCATTGCTGGGATAACCGTCGGTGTTGTTGCCATTCCTCTGGGTATGGCGCTGGCTATTGCTGCAGGTGTTCCTCCCCAGCACGGTCTCTACACTGTTATTGTGGCGGGTTTTTTAATCGCCTTGCTTGGTGGTTCCCGATTTAACGTTTCAGGCCCTACTGCAGCATTCGTTGTAATTCTGCTCCCTATTGTCCAGCAGTATGGTTTGAGTGGCTTGCTGATTGCCACGGTCATGTCCGGTGTCATCCTGCTTTTGATGGGTGTGTTGCGTCTGGGGCAGCTGGTCCGCTATGTACCGCTTCCTGTGACTGTAGGCTTTACTGCCGGTATCGGTTTCGTTATTGCCTTCCTGCAGCTTAAAGACCTGTTGGGTCTGACACTGGCTTCTTCTCCAATCCATTTTATTGAGAAAGTGGAAGTGTATTTCCAGGCAGGGCCAACCCTGATCTGGAGTGATGCGCTGGTGGGCGTTGCCAGTATCATGGCGTTTATCCTTTGGGCCCGCAAAAAGCGTGCAGTCCCACCGCACCTTATTGCTTTGCTGGTGGGTACAGGTCTTGCGCTGGTGATTAACCACGTAGGTGGCCTGCCTCACGTAACGACGCTGGGAGAGAAGTTCCACTACACGCTGAACGGTGTGACCGGTCAGGGTATTCCACCTGTACCGCCAGCATTCGCCCTGCCATGGGGTGAAAACGGCCTGAACATGAATACCGTGCTTGACCTGTTACCTTCTGCTATTGCCATTGCACTGCTCGGCTCGATTGAGTCTCTGCTTTGTGCCGTGGTGGCTGACGGTATGACCAAGACGCGCCACAATCCAAACCGTGAACTGATTGGCCAGGGTATCGGTAACATCATTGCACCGTTCTTTGCCGGTATTCCTGCAACTGCGGCGATTGCCCGTACTGCAACGAACATTCGTGCAGGTGCAAACTCTCGCGTTGCATCCATGATTCACGCAGTGTTTGTGTTGGCGGCGATGATTGCTTTGTCTCCGGTACTCTCTTACGTACCGATGAGTGCGCTGGCCGGCCTTCTGATCATGGTGGCGTGGAACATGTCTGAAGCACCTCACTTCGTTCGTATGGTGAAACTGGCTCCTCGTTACGATGTGGCAGTACTGGTAAGTTGCTTTACGCTGACTGTGGTATTCGACATGGTTGTGGCTGTTGTTGTCGGCATGGTTCTGGCCATCGGCCTGCTGGTTTACCGTAAAGTGCGTCGTCAGCACGCCATTGAAGCCCGTACCCATCAACATGACGATCTGTTGCCTTCGATTTCTGTACACCGCTTGGGTGGGGTACTTTACTTCGGTGCATCGGAGAAAGTGTTTGAGAAAGTAGCCCATGATTCTTCAGAGCATGAAACAGTCGTTGTGGATATGTCCGATGTTGTCTCAATCGACATCTCTGCATTGCACTACCTTGAACAATGCCTGAACCTGTTGGGTGAGAAGAAAGTGTATCTGGTTGGATTGGTTCCGGCTTTGCGTAACAAGATTGAGCGTGTGGGCCTGACATCACGGCCAAATGTCGTACTTGCTGACGAAGTTCCTGCCGAACTGCGTCACACCGCGAACGCTTAACTGCCCTACATCCAACTAATTCACATTGTCCCCGTCGCCCTGTCGACAGGTGATGCGCTTTCTCGGTACACTGCTGTCAATTGAATAACAATGACGGCAGTGTACTGCCTCCACTCCCTATCGAGAGACCAATCAATGTATCAGGATCTTATTCGTGCCGAGCTGAATGAAGCGGCGGATGTACTGAACCATTTTCTGAGTGACGATAACAACATTGCCCAAATCGAAAAGGCAGCAAAACTGCTGGCAGACAGTTTTAAAGCCGGTGGTAAGGTACTGTCTTGCGGAAACGGTGGTTCACACTGTGACGCGATGCACTTTGCTGAGGAGCTGACCGGCCGTTACCGTGAAAACCGTCCCGGTTACCCGGCGATTGCTATTTCCGACCCAAGCCACCTGTCTTGCGTGAGCAATGACTTTGGCTATGAGTATGTATTCTCTCGCTATGTTGAAGCGGTTGGCATGAAGGGGGATGTGTTGTTTGGCCTGTCAACGTCAGGTAACTCCGGCAACATCATCAAAGCCATTGAAGCCGCCAAGGCAAAGGGCATGACCTCGATTGCTCTGACCGGAAAAGACGGTGGCAAAATGGCGGGCATGGCAGACATTGAAATTCGTGTTCCGCATTTCGGTTATGCGGACCGAATCCAGGAAGTTCATATCAAAATTATCCATATCCTCATTCAACTGGTTGAGAAGGAAATGGCGGCATAATATACGTCAAGGTATCAAGAACAAGGAAAGAGAAGCATGTGTGAGCTGCTTGGCATGAGCGCCAATGTGCCAACAGATATCTGTTTCAGCTTTACCGGTTTGGTTCAACGGGGCGGTAATACCGGCCCGCACCGGGATGGTTGGGGAATCACCTTTTATGAGGGGAAGGGTTGCAGGACTTTTAAGGATCCCAACCCGAGCTGCCGCTCGGAAATTGCCCGGCTGGTTCAGGATTACCCGATAAAAAGCTGTTCTGTGATAAGCCACATCCGGCAGGCAAACCGGGGTGATGTAAACCTGGTTAACACCCACCCGTTTACCCGTGAATTGTGGGGGCGTTATTGGACCTATGCCCACAACGGACAGCTTTCCGGCTGGGAAGACCTTGCGGTTGGCCGTTTCTGGCCGGTTGGCGAGACAGACAGCGAGCGCGCATTCTGTTGGTTGCTGTGTGAATTGGAGCGAACCTTTCCGGAAAGACCGGATGACGCCACACTGTACGCCTTTATTGCAGCCCGCTGCGATACATTAAGGGGATTGGGCGTTTTCAATATGTTACTGACAGACGGTGATTACCTAATGACCTACTGCAGTAACAACCTTCACTGGATCACCCGTCGGGCACCGTTTGGTGAGGCAACCCTCCTGGATGAAGATGTCACTATTGATTTCCACAAGGAAACCACCCCCAACGATGTCGTCTCTGTGATTGCCACCCAGCCACTGACGACCAATGAAAGTTGGTACAAAATGTCAGCCGGGGAGTACTGTGTTTTCCATTATGGTGAAGTGGTGATTTGCAACCGCGAAAAGTTTGCCGACAAAACAGACATGGAAATGCCGCAATAGCATGACAGGTTAAAACCTAAAAACGCGCCAACCTGGCGCGTTTTTATTTAAGAGCGGTACGTGAATCCGTTTATTCGCTGGCGTAACCTTGTTGGGGAAGCGCATTGCCATCAAGCCACGCTTCCCCGTCTCGCATTTCAAGACGCCCTTCGACAAACCAGCTCGCTACCAGTGGATAAATCCGGTATTCCTGATCCTGAACTCTTTCCTGCAACTCTTCTGCCGAGTCATCTTCAAAAACCGGCACCCGGGCCTGAAGGATAACCGGACCACCATCGAGCTCTTCCGTCACAAAGTGAACTGACGCCCCGTGCTCCGGGTCGCCGGCATCAATCGCACGCTGGTGGGTATTAAGGCCGGTGTATTTTGGCAGCAGGGAAGGGTGGATATTCAGCATCCGGCCCAGATATTTCTGCACGAAACCCGGTGTCAAAATACGCATAAACCCGGCGAGGATAATCAAATCCGGCTCGAAACGGTCAATCACCTCAGAAAGTGCCAGATCGTAGGATTCACGATCACGCCCCTCCACAGGAAAAGCCACCGCGTCTACACCCGCCTGACGGGCACGCTCAAGGCCAAAAGCATCAGCTTTGTTTGAAATAACTGCCCGGACGTGAGCGCCTTTGATCGATTTCCCGCAGGCGTCCATCAACGCCTGCAGGTTAGACCCGTTACCGGAAACCAGAACCAGGATGTTTTTCATGGTATCAGTTAATTTCCACTTGCTCGTCGCCGGAAGCTGCGGCAGCGATATGCCCGATAACCCAGGCTTGTTCGCTTCATCATTCAGCATCGCGACAGCTTTTTCTGCTTCTGAAGCCGGCAAGGCAATGACTAATCCAACACCGCAGTTGAAAGTGCGGTACATTTCGTGGGTTGCGACATTGCCGTTTTCCTGCAGCCAGTTAAATACCGCAGGCCACTGCCAGCTGTTACCATCAATAACTGCTTTAGTCCCCTCAGGGAGAACGCGCGGGATGTTTTCCCAGAAACCACCACCGGTAATATGGGAAATGGCATGAACGTCAATTTGTTCGAGCAGTTTAAGCACTGATTTCACGTAAATCTTCGTCGGGGCAAGCAGGCGATCTGCCAGCGATTGCCTTCCAGATCGGCTGAAAGATCCGCATCGGATACTTCAATAATCTTTCGAACCAGTGAATAACCGTTGGAGTGTGGGCCGCTTGAAGCCAGTGCGATCAGCACGTCGCCGTCAGCCACTTTGCTGCCGTCGATAATTCCGGCTTTTTCCACCACGCCAACGCAAAAGCCGGCGAGGTCATAGTCTTCGCCGTGGTACATTCCCGGCATTTCTGCGGTTTCACCACCAATGAGTGCACAACCGGACTGCATACAGCCTTCGCCAATCCCGGCAACGACATCAGCTGCGGTATCGACGTTGAGTTTTCCGGTTGCGTAATAATCAAGGAAGAAAAGGGGTTCGGCACCCTGAACAATCAGGTCGTTGACACACATGGCAACCAAATCAATGCCGATAGTGTCATGTTTGCCAAGGTCCATGGCCAGGCGAAGCTTGGTGCCCACGCCATCAGTACCGGATACCAGCACTGGCTCTTTATATTTGGTTGGCAGTTGGCAAAGGGCGCCAAATCCACCGATACCACCCATTACCTCTGGGCGGCGGGTACGTTTTACTACACCTTTAATACGGTCCACCAATGCGTTTCCTGCATCAATGTCCACACCAGCATCTTTGTAACTTAGAGAAGTGTTATTACCACTCACGAGGATCCCTCACCACGTCAACGTATCCAAAAGCCGGCGCCATTCTAACAAGAGTTTTGCTTTAAGGAAAACGTTTGCGTAAGGCGATTTCATGACAGTTGTTTCGCTTTGTTTTCTTGCGAGTGAGTAGTTATGCGAGCACTCTACTAATTGTGTATAATGCTGCGATTTTATTTTTTCGCAGGAGTGAGTGATGAAAGTCGTCGAGGTCAAACACCCGCTGGTTAAGCACAAGCTGGGTCTGATGCGTGAAGGTGATATCAGCACCAAGCGTTTCCGTGAGCTCGCAACCGAGGTTGGCAGCCTGCTGACTTACGAAGCAACCGCTGACTTTGAAACTGAAACCGTGACTATTGAAGGCTGGAATGGCCCGGTAGAAGTGGATCAGATCAAGGGCAAGAAAGTGACTGTTGTGCCTATCCTGCGTGCCGGCCTTGGCATGATGGATGGCGTTCTCGAACACATCCCAAGCGCCCGTATTTCGGTTGTCGGTATTTACCGTGACGAAGAAACGCTGGAGCCTGTGCCTTATTTCCATAAGCTCGCATCCAACATCGATGAGCGTATGGCTCTGGTTGTTGACCCTATGCTGGCAACCGGCGGTTCTATGATTGCTACTATTGACCTGCTGAAAGAGAAGGGCTGTAACCAGATAAAGGTTCTGGTTCTGGTTGCTGCGCCTGAAGGTCTTGAAGCACTGGAAAAAGCGCACCCGGATATCGAACTTTACACTGCTGCTATTGACCAGAAACTGAACGACAAAGGTTATATCGTTCCGGGTCTGGGCGATGCTGGTGACAAAATCTTCGGCACCAAATAAGCGGTTTCCGGAAGAGTTAAGTATTGAGAGCCCTGCAGATGCAGGGCTTTTTTACATCTATTTGCCAACGTCTTCCGGGGAAATATTGTTGTGGCTGCCATCACACATTGGAAAGCTGACTGACTGCTTGCAGGCACATATTGCTGCGTTACCTGTTTCGTCTGCGGTGTAGACCGAAGGGGAAAACGCGGAACCGGCATGAGAGCCATCACAGAGCGGTTGGTTGGATGAGCGTCCACACGTGCAGAAATAGTAGGTTTTGTTTTTTCAAGTTTAAGCACGACGGGCTTGTTATCCGCAATCCGTGCGCCGGGTGAATGACCTGACATTGTCACCTCCATTGTTTTGGCTTTTTAGAAAGTTTAGCAATGGAAACAAAAAGGCCCCTGAGATACAGGGGCCAGAGGACGGAAAAACAGTTTACTGTTATTTCTCGTCTTCCATCTGCGCATTATCAACTACATGGGTCTCGCCGAAGTTATCCGGGAGAATCAGGTTCAGTACGATAGCAACAATACCGCAAAGGCTGACACCCTGCAGGCTGAACTCACCGATACCAAACGCCATACCACCGATACCGAATACCAGTGTTACCGCCACAATAGCCAGATTACGTGCTTTATGGAGGTCAACGTGGTTACGAATCATGGTGTTCAGGCCAACGGTTGCGATAGAGCCGAACAGCAGAATCATAATGCCACCCATCACCGGCACAGGTATGGTCTGAAGGATTGCTCCCAGCTTACCCACGAATGCCAACACCAGAGCGGTGACAGCGGCCCAGGTCATGATCGCCGGGTTAAATGCCTTGGTCAGCATTACCGCACCGGTCACTTCACTGTATGTGGTGTTTGGCGGTGCACCGAACATGGATGCAAATATGGTCGCCACCCCATCACCGGTGATGGTGCGGTGGAGGCCCGGTTTTTTCAGGTAATCCTTACCGGTTACATTGGAGATAGCCAGCATGTCACCGACGTGTTCAACCGCCGGGGCGATAGCAACCGGAATCATGAACAGGATGGCGTTGATGTTGAACTCTGGGAAGGTGAAGTTTGGCAGTGCCAACCAGGAAGCCTGGATAACCGGTGTGAAGTCAACAACACCAAAACCAAGGCTCAGTGCGTAACCCACTACGATACCCGAAAGGATAGGTACCAGCTTAAAGAACCCTCTCGAGAACACCGACACAGCAATTGTTGTGATGAGCGAGGCTGCTGAAATCCAGAGTGCCGCGTCATGTGCGACCAACTGGACGGCGCCGTCACCGGTTTTACCTACTGCCATATTGACTGCCGCTGGTGCCAGACCCAGACCAATCACCATGATGACAGGACCGACCACAACAGGTGGCAGCAGTTTGTGGATAAAGGCAACACCACGTACTTTGATTATTGCGCCAAGCCCGACGTACACCAAACCCGCTGCCATCAGGCCACCGAGGGTTGAAGGTACGCCCCATGCCTGGATACCGTACATAATTGGTGCAATAAACGCGAAAGAAGAGGCAAGGAATACGGGGACAGAGCGTTTTGTAATGACTTGGAAAATGAGGGTTCCGATACCTGCACCGAACAGTGCAACGTTAGGATCGAGACCGGTAAGAAGGGGAACCAGAACCAGCGCGCCGAAGGCGACGAACAGCATCTGGGCACCCTGCATAACTTGGAACATAGCAACACCCATCCATAATGCAAAAAAATCGCGGAATATTATCACACGAGTAAACGTTTGCCTAACATGATGAACCTGATTTTTTCGCGTATTTATTCGCATTAAATTCGTGAAAGCAGGAAAAGATGAAAATAAGCAGAAACAGAGTGTGATGATTGCCGCTTGCAATAGAACAGCTTATGATCGAACTCTTACCGACGAATCGAATAGAGATAGGGGTTATCCGGTGTTAAGAGGTTTCCTGGTGATACTGGCCCTGGCATTACTGCCAGTAAAGGGATGGGCCACTAACCTGTACCATGCCAGCGTTGTGCTAGATGAAGCGAACAGCGCAGACAATGAACAACTCGCCAAGCAACAGGCGTTGCAACAAGTACTGGTTAAGGTATCCGGCCAGCGTACTATCACGGAGAATCCTGTGATTAAGAAAGCGTTGGGCAACAGTGCCTTTATCAGCCAGATTGGCTACGGTGAAGAAAATGGCCAGCGCACACTGGATGTGACTTATGACAGCAAGCAGATCTATAACTTGCTGGTACAGGCCAAAGCGCCAGTATGGAGCGAGCCCCGTCCGGAGTTGACCGTGTGGGTGGTTGAGGATTCACCGTCCGGCCGACAGATTGTTTGGGAACAATCCAACTCTCCACTTATCAGCGAACTTAAAGCCGATGCCGAGCGCCGTGGCCTGCCGGTTTTGGTGCCAATTGGTGATTTCCAGGATGTGACGGCCGTAGATGTGGCTGATCTTTGGGGCAGTTTCCTTGGGCCGGTAACTGAGGCCAGCAAACGCTATGAAACGGCGGGCATCCTGATTGCCCGGGTGCGCGCAAATGGCGTGAGCTGGACACTGGTTCCTGATGCCAAGCGACAGCAAAAGCCGGTGGAAGGCCGTGCAAATGGGCCGGTATCCCAGTCTTTAGACCGAATGATTAACAGCATTTCTGATTACTATGCCAGCCGCAATTCGGTTGTCCTTGGTGGCGAGAGTGAAGGCTCGCAGCTGGTTGCGTTTGATGGGGTAAACAGTGCACGTGATTTCTTTGCCCTTGAAAAGCTGCTGGGTCAACTTAACTCTGTCGGCTCGGTGACGATTGACCGTATCCAGAACGGCGAAGTCCGTTTCAGGCTTGTGCTGTTGGCACCTGTCAGTGTGTTTACCAATGAATTGGAGAATGACAGCCGGATTACATCGCTCGGTACGGCAGTTGTAATGCCGGAGCCGTCGGATGTTCAACCGCCTGTAGATAACGATACGCCGGCTGTTATTTCAGGGGAAACAGTCCCAACAGACAGAACCGACGCACCGGTGGAAGATATTACCGCACCAGAGAGTACCGCTATTTCTGAAGGTGGAGTAGGACCTGCAACTCCGGCTGTAACCGGGGAAACTATGCTGAAGTTTATGTGGACTCACCAGGATATCCCTGCGTCTGTAGCCCCGGTTGTCACTGAACCTGAAACAGTGCCTGCAAATACCGGCGAGACGGCTGGGCCGGAAGCGTAACGGCCAGGATGCAGACAAAAAGAGTGCTATAGGAAATGTTTAGGGGAAGCTCAATGCTTCCCCTTTTTGAATCAGTTACCAAACCGCTCCCGCTCTTCCTTTTCAACCTGGGAGAGCTTTTTCAACTTCAGGCCTTGCTCCCGGCCTTTCCAGCGCGCGTAGTAAATATTGCAAAGGAAAGCGACGGATGTCAGCAACAGTTCAACCAGCGCCAACCAGCGCTCCCCTTCGTCCACCCACACTATGGTCAGCGCGTGGAGGAAGTAAAACATCAGGACAAAGTTAGCCCAGGCGTGAGTGTAGGCATTTCCCTGAATAATGCCTTTTAACGGTAACATCAGTGGGATAAGCCAACCCAGGGTAACCGCCCACGGAGTGACGTGTGCGTGGGGGGACAGCCAGCCGTGCCATAAACCGACCCAGGCAATAAGGGCAAAATAACTCAGTAAAACCGCAGGCCGGAGCGTCCCGGAATGCGGAGATGCATTTTCCATGTCTAAGACTCTTTCAGTTTTTGTCCAATCTCTGCCAGCCGCTTTCCAAGGGCAACGGCCAGGTGTTTTTCGTCATTGTCGAGCGGCTGTTTGCCGTCACCACTGACATGCCCTGGGCCATATGGGGAGCCGCCGGAAGACGTGGTGTGTAGTGCAGGTTCGGAATAGGGTAGGCCGGTGATAACCATGCCGTGGTGCAAAAGAGGCAGCATCATGGTAAGCAGAGTGCTTTCCTGCCCGCCATGCAGGCTGCCGCCGGAGGTGAACACCGCCGCCGGTTTGCCGATAAGTGTCCCCGCAAGCCATTCACCGCTGGTGGCATCAAGGAAATGCTTGAGCGGCGCGGCCATGTTGCCAAACCGCACCGGGCTGCCAAGTGCGAGGCCGTCACAAGATGCCAAATCGTTCTTGGTGACAAAGGAATCTCCGTCATCAATGGGGTTGGCAGGCAGTGGCGTTGGCAGTGTTTCGTAACGAGGCAGATCCGGTACGGTTCTCAGCACCGCCTCAGCCCCGGTGGATTCTATCCCCCGGGCGATTTGGCGGGCAAGGGATCGGGTCCCGCCGTGGCGGCTGTAATACAGTACCAGGATCTTTGTCATTACAGGATGTCCAGCACCGCTTCAGGTGGGCGTCCCATTGCGGCTTTGCTGTTGTTCACCACAACCGGGCGCTCAATAAGCTTAGGGTTGGCAACCATGGCACTGATCAGGGCGTCTTCAGACGTTTCATCAGCCAGGTTCAAGTCTTTGTACAGGTCTTCTTTGGTACGCATCAGTTCACGGGCAGAGCTGTATCCCAGCATTTGGATAAGGGATTTCAGTGTTTCCGCATCCGGTGGGGTGTCGAGGTACTTGATAACTTCCGGCACAACGCCTTTTTCTTCAATCAGCGCCAATGTCTGGCGGCTTTTGGAACAACGAGGGTTGTGATAAATAACGACTGACATTCCCATTCCTCTTTTGTTTGACTTTGCTTTTCTCTGTTTTTATCCAGCCGGGATTACTGCAGGGATTCAAACCGCTGCTGCATGACTCTCAGCTGATCTATACGGCATCATAGCGTGCCTGATCAAGGCTGCCTATAGGGGCAAGCTGACTCGCCTGTATGTAATTGTTAATGGCTTTAGGCCATTGTGCAGCCAGAGCAAAGAGCTCCCCCTGCGCGGCCAGGGCTTCAGAGCGCTTTCCACTGCGGTCATACGCTTCCTGAAGCATGCTCCAGGCAGAAATGTCTGAAGGGAAGTCATGGGTAAAGCGGTTCAGGGCAGAAATGGCATCCTGGTACTTTCCGGCTTCCATCATCACGTAATAACGGTTCAGCTCCAGAACCCGGTTATCCGGCTGGTTCTTCAGTGCGTTGTTAAGCATGTCAGCAGCTTTTGCGTATTCTTTTTCTGAACATAGAGATCGGTCAACGCATCTAGGAAAAAGCGGTTTTCAGGCTCAGCGCTTATCAACTTGTCCAGGATGGCTGCGGCTTTTTCCGGTTTTCGGGTGTCCAGATACACCAGTGCCTTGCCGTATTCGAGTGTTGGTTTGACAGACAGAGATGCCTTTTTCTCCTGGCGGGTAAACCAGTCCAGCGCGGCTGCAGGCTCGAGACCGGAGAAGCGCGCGATAATCCGGGCCCTTGCCAGATGATAAGGCTCAGACGGCGGCAGCATGACTGACGGGTATTGCTGGGCTCGGGCGCGGGACTCCGTAATACGCGATTCCGGCAACGGGTGAGTGAGCAAAAACTCAGGAGGCTTGCTGGCATAGCGGTACTGTTCCAGCATGCGCCCGAAGAAAACCGGCATGGCTTTGGGATTGAAGCCGGCCCTGGCCAGGGTGTCGATACCAATGCGGTCGGCTTCCTGTTCGTTGCTGCGTGTATAGTTTATCCGGCTTTGGATGGATGCCGCAGTGGTTGCCTGAGCCGCGGCAATACCAGCCTCTGGGGCGGCGACAGCCAGCATCAGCGAGCCGATAAGGGCAGCGATAGTTAGCGGTGACTTACGGGCCTGATCTTCCATCGCCCGGGCAAGGTGTCGCTGCGTGATGTGTGCGATTTCATGCGCGACAACAGAAGCAAGTTCACTTTCATTCTGGGCGTAAAGGAACAGGCCAGTGTGCAGCGCAACGTACCCCCCGAAGAATGCAAATGCATTGATCTCTTTGTTCCGGATAAGGAAAAAGTGGAACGGGGTTTTTACGTCACTGGCGTTGGCAACCAGCCGGTGACCCAGGGAACTGACATATTCGTTTAGCAATGGATCATTTATGATGGGACGGCTTGCGCGCAGCATCCGCATGTAGCATCGCCGTATTCGAGCTCCTTGTCGATGGTCAGCGTGCCTGCGGCGGTTGTCCCGATATCAGGAAGGCTGGACTGTACAGTATTGGCGACCCCGGAAAATGACGGCAGGAGAAGCGTCGAGGTCAGGAAATAGGCGAGCGCTTTCTTTTTTAACATCGCAGGTTAGGTGATCCCTTTGTTATTTTCCGCCGCTTGGGCGGTATTTCTCCACTACATAGGGAGTTTGACCACAAAGCGTGACAGAGGTTTCTTTGGGGCGAAACAGAAAGTCCTATACAATGCACTCGATGATAACGAGTGCCCATGAATAATGGAAATAGAACAACTGGATTTGTCTGAGACTGTCTGCCCGATGGCGTTGATATTGGCAAAACGGGCAGCGGCAAAGTTACAACCCGGGCATGCCATCAGAATTTTGGTATCCGATGCCGGGTCTGTCTCTGATATACCCCGGTACTTTCTGGGGAAAGGATATCAGGTCAGCACGCGGCAAAGTGGCACCCTGACAGAATTTTTAGTTACCCGCTAAAGGATTACGAGCTCTAACTATGATTGAGATGTTTAACCGCTGGTATAAGCGTCGTTTTTCTGACCCTAACACGGTCAGCCTTGTCGCTATCCTTGCTGTAGGGTTCGCCATTATTTATTTTTTCGGCAACCTTATCGCTCCCCTTCTTGTTGCCATTGTGTTGGCATACCTGCTTGAGTGGCCGGTTGCCCGGATGGTTCGAACCGGATTACCCCGCACACCGTCAGTCATTATTGTCCTGACCCTTTTTGTCGGTGTGATGCTGATGGCAATCCTCGCTTGCTGCCAACTATCTGGAATCAGGTGATCAACCTGGTGTCGGACACCCCGAAAATGTTCAGCGGGTTACAGGGATTCCTTGACCACTTGCCAGATCGCTATCCGGAGCTTATTAAGCCGGATATGGTTGCCGCGTTGGTGGATACCATTCAAACCCGCGTTCTTGGTCTGGGTGAAACCGTGGTGAAAAGCTCGCTGGCTTCCCTGATTAACCTCGCAGCGCTTGCGGTATACCTCATTCTTGTCCCTTTGCTGGTGTTCTTCTTGCTGAAAGACAAGCAGGAAATGCTGATGATGTTCAAACGTTTCCTGCCCAAAGAGCGACGGCTTGCAACCAAGGTCGGGGAGGAGATGAACCAACAGATTTCCAACTACATCCGTGGCAAGGTTACTGAAATTGTGATTGTGGGTGCGGTCAGTTATGTCACCTTTGCCATCTTGGATCTGCGCTACGCTGCCCTGCTCAGTGTACTGACCGGCTTCTCTGTATTGATTCCGTATATTGGTGCAGCGGCTGTGACTGTCCCGATTGCAGTCGTTGGCCTTTTCCAGTGGGGCGTGAGCCCGGATTTTTGGTCGCTGATGGTGGCATACGGCATCATCCAGGCGCTGGATGGTAATGTGCTGGTTCCGGTTCTGTTCTCTGAGGCAGTAAACCTCCACCCGGTTGCCATCATCGTGTCGGTCTTAGTATTTGGCGGACTGTGGGGGTTCTGGGGGTATTCTTCGCGATTCCTCTCGCCACCCTTGTGAAGGCTGTCATAAATGCGATTCCTTCCCCTGATGCAGAAGAAGACGCCATTGCCTGACCGATTGCTCTAAATATTTACAACGGCTAAGTAACCGTGTATCTATCATCTTTTCAAGAGGCCTAAGGCCCTCTTTTGCTGTTTGCGATGGGGTGTGTGGCATGCAAGCTGGCTGGAGTGGCGGATTGCGAATGAAAAAAGTGGGCATTGTTGGCGGAGGTGTTGCGGGTTCAACTATTGCACTGCGCCTGGCGGGTATGGGTATACAAACCGTATTGGTTGAACAGGGAGAAAGCCTTGTGAACGGTCCGCCGATGTGTCACCTCCACGCAGGCGGGAACCTTTACCGTGAACTTGACGATGCACAGTGTCTGGCGCTTCTCAGCCAATCGGTCGACACAGCTCGCGCTTTTCCTTTTGCCGTTAACCACCGCCCAACTGTTATCGCCATACCCTCACGCGACGGAGGTTCAGTAGAAAGCCTGATACCTCGCCTTCGGCTGCTTCAGCACACCTACAGAGAGTTAGTTGAGACGGATGCCAGAAACCGCGTGCTGGGGGATCCTGATGACTATTTCCGCTTGTATGACCGCGAAAAACTGGAGGCCCTTGCTGCCCGGGATATCCCTGAGTCTCCGGTAAGCCCGGATGACTGGTTGATTCCGGTAGCTAAAAGCGTAGATCTGTCGAAATTCGTTTATCCCTGGGTCTTGGTGCAGGAATATGGCCTCAGTCTTTTCCGTATTGCTGCATCGGCCAATATGGCGCTTCGCCAGTCTCCGTCTTGTGAACTTCTCACCGGACACAGGCTGACAAGCCTGAAGCCAGTTGAAAATGGCGGCTGGGAGATGAAACTGTACTACCAGTCAGGCACTCGCACCGAGCAGGTTGATTTTGTCGTTAATGCATGCGGGTACAAGACGGGAGAGTGGGACAACAGGCTTGGTTTCCAGCGGCAAAGGCTGGTGGAGTTTAAATCTGCTTACCTGGCAAAGTGGGAGGCGCAACCCGGACATTGGCCGGAAGTCATCTTCCACGGTGAGCGGGGTACACCAACGGGAATGGCGCAGTTTACCCCTTACCCGGATGGCATCGTGCAGCTTCATGGTATGACAGAGAACATTACCTTGTTTGATGGGGGGCGGGTTCGTTCCACAGAAACCAGTTCCCAGCCGGTGTTACCGGAACACCTGGTGCGGAAACTCTCCCTCGGCTGGCGAGATGAAACCGTTGAGCAGCGCACTCATGAGGCCATCGCACATATGGCTGAGTTGGTTCCCGGGTTTGCATCCGCGACACCGGGCGGGAAACCGCTGTTCGGTGCGCAGCAGGTGCCGGGAAATGATATTTCGCTCCGTGCGTCTGACATCAGTTTTGCAGGAAAGAACTATGTCCGGGCTGAAATCATCAAGCCTCTTCAGCCATTGTCTGTGCGCAAAAAATAGCACGGCACTTGTCCGAATCCGGGTGGGCATTTACCCATCCTGAAAATGCAACCAACCCTGAACTTCTGCTGGTTGCATGTTTAGACCCGGCGGAAATTGAACGTACGGCCTGTGAGCTTGCGACAGAACGGGGCTACCCGGAAAGTCTGGCTAAGTCTTACTGATAAAAATAAGAGAGGCACGTCACCTCTCTTTTGCTCTTGGTTGGCCGGGGTGGAATGCGTTTATTCACCCTTGAGGTAGTTCAGCACCACTTCATGATGGTCTTTGGTTTTAAACTTGTTGAAGACCTTCTCAATGATGCCTTCTTCGTTAATCAGGAAGCTGATGCGGTGCAGGCCGTCATAGACTTTGCCCATAAATTTCTTTTCACCCCATACACCAAACAGGTCTGCCACGGCATGGTCTTCATCAGAAAGCAGGGTAAAGTTCAGGTTGTCGCGTTCGATAAATTTCGGCAGGCGTTTGACCGGGTCGATGCTGATACCTAACACTTCAACATTTAATGTATCCAGCTCGGCTTTGCTGTCGCGAAGGCCACATGCCTGAACCGTGCATCCCGGGGTCATCGCTTTTGGGTAGAAATAAGCCAGTACTTTCTTGCCTTTGAAATCAGCCAGCGATACAAGGTTGCCATCCTGATTTTGCAGGGAAAATTGAGGAGCTTGGGCGCCTTCGGTCAGAGTTTGCATGTTTTTTCCTTTTAAATTGAACTGACTTTACTGTGTTTTTGTCATTTTCAGCGGGTTAGCTGACAAGATAAAAGTGGCAGTCAACCGAGATCGATTGGCACATTTTTTCCAGGTCAGCGTTCAGCGTCGATTCATCAATGTCGTCTGAAAGCTCAACTGTCATTTGCAGTTGGAGCGTAACGATACCGTCGATATCGGCTTCAGAACGCGCACTTAGGGACGAGATATTAAGATCCCGTTCGGCAAAAAATCGGGTGAAGTTGTCGATAAGCCCGGGTTTGTCGGGGCCGGATGCGGATATTTCAGCCCACCGTCTGACACTTTTTTCCTGCTGATGTCCGAGGGCTCGTTTGATCATTGTCAGCAGATCATGCTCAGCACCCAGCAAGGGGAGGGATACCTCAACCCGCGCGATGGCATTGTGATTGCCGGAGAGCATCATGAGCAAAGTAAACTCGCTGCCGAAAATGGCCAGCCGGCTGTCTTCAATGTTGCACCCGCACTCTGTTATCAATTGAGTGATTTTACTCAGGATGCCTGGACGGTTTCTGCCCATAGCTGTGAGAACAAGATACTGATCCATGTTTACTCTGAAGGAGAACTTTCTTTCGATGTTAGCATGCGTACCTTTACCTGAGAACCGCAAAAAAAGCGCTATTTTGGTGCCAGCAGGGCGCTGCTATTGCTTGTTTTTACTCAGGCGCAAAAGTACCATGACAGTCTAGAAGAAAAGCGGAGAATGACATGTTTTCAGGTAGCATTACGGCGCTGATCACGCCCATGGATGAACACGGCAGTATCGATTACAACGGTTTGAAAAAACTGGTTGAGTATCATGTAGAAGCGGGAACTGATGCGATTGTCGCGGTAGGCACTACCGGCGAATCAGCCACTGTGACTGTTGAAGAGCACGTTAACATTGTCCTGAAAACCCTGGAATTCTCCGACGGTCGTATCCCTGTGATTGCCGGTGCCGGTGCCAATGCGACGCACGAAGCCGTGGCGTTTGCCAAAATGTTCACAGATACCGGTGTTGCCGGCTGCCTGAGCGTCACTCCGTATTACAATAAGCCTACCCAAGAAGGGCTTTTCCAGCACTTCAAGGCGATTTCCGAATCCACTGACCTGCCACAGATTCTTTATAATGTACCGGGTCGTACCGCTGTTGACCTGCTACCTGAAACGGTTGCCCGTCTTGCAGAGTTCGACAACATTGTCGGTATCAAAGATGCTACCGGAGATGTGCCTCGTGTCGTAAAAACCCGTGAACTTTGTGGCGACAAGTTTATCCAACTGAGTGGCGATGACTTAACCGGCCTGGATTTTGTTGAAGCCGGTGGTCACGGTGTGATTTCCGTAACCAACAACATCGCTGCTGCCGAAATGGCTAAAATGTTGAAGCTTGCGCTGGCCGGTCAGTTTGAAGAAGCACGCATTATCAATCAACGACTGATGCCGTTGCATAAGAACCTGTTTGTTGAAGCTAACCCAATTCCCGTAAAATGGGCCGCTCGCGAGCTGGGTCTGATTGACAGCGGCGTAATGCGTCTGCCGATGACTGTACTGAGTGAAGGTGCACGTCCGGTTGTACTGCAAGCGCTGAAAGATTCAGGTTTGCTCTAAGATTTCGAAAACAGGACTTTCAATGAAGTTAACCTACAGGCTGGGTCTTTGTGCCATTGTTGTTGCGACCC
Source organism: Photobacterium sp. JCM 19050 (assembly GCA_001310455.1). Lineage (GTDB taxonomy): Bacteria > Pseudomonadota > Gammaproteobacteria > Enterobacterales > Vibrionaceae > Parasalinivibrio. The sequence goes on along the minus strand of BAXG01000009.1, from coordinate 115,145 downwards.
TGTCAGCTTGTTCTGGTGACGCGTCTTCGCGTCGCCAGGCACAAAACGATTTTGACTATCTGAAAACACCGGGACTAGAAGCCTGGCATACCCTTCCGGGGCAGAAGTTCGTTGTTAATCGCGCTTATGAAATTCCTGATGTGAAAGTCAGTGGTGCAGTCGGTAGTGGTGTTGATATCCGTCCGCCACAACAGGTTTTATCACTGATTCCGGGTGCGCGTGCAGATGTTGATGAGCGCGGCGTGACACTTTGGCTGGCGGAACCAAGCCAGATGGACACATTGTGGCCTATCGTTTCCAAAGTGCTCAAAGACGACAGCGTATCGGTAAACCCCATTGGCAACAGCGAGCTTGATACCGGTTGGTATATCTGGTCCAGCGAAGATGATGACCAGATTGCGGCGAAGTACAAAATTACCCGCCTTGACCGTGGTGACCTCAAAGGTTTGCGCATTGCGATGACTGACTGGCGAGAAGGTGGCAGCCAAAGCGAACCTCAGCCAATTTACCGAGACCGTTATACCGCATTGATGACAAACGTCATTACCGCGGGTTATGACGACCAGATTCGCGAAAATGCCCGGTTAGCGGCGCTTAAGCTGATTAAGCAAATTCCAATCAGTATGGGTAAAGACCGGGGGGGTTTGCCGGTAATCATTGCCCGGGCTCCGTATGACGTGTTCTGGGAGCGTTTGCCAGACGTTTTGGACCAACTGGGTTTTGCTGTCGAAGATCGCAACCGTTCTCAGGGTACTATCGAGGTGAAATACAGCCGTCCGGATGATGAAGTCTGGGAAAAACTCGGCATTGCCCCACTTGATATGGGAGGCAAGACATTCACCCTGCAATTGGGTGACCTGACCAACCGGACATCGGTCAGCATCGCGGACTCTGATGGCAAACCGTTGCCGGAGGACAAGCTGAATGCTGTGAGCCAGGCGCTTGCCGCTGCGATTGAACTCAGCGGGTCACCAGAAAGTTGATTTGCCCAGAGAGGATGCCATCAGGTGTCCTCTCTTTGTATATGTGAGTAGTTTGGATGTGTTTGTGGGTCACAGATGTGACTTCCCTTAAACGGAGAATAAGGTGAATGGAAAAGCGAGCTGAGTTGTATCGTGGGAAAGCCAAATCAGTGTTTGCAACTGATGATGAACAGCGCTTTGTGCTGGAATTCCGCAACGATACTTCTGCGTTTGATGGCCAGAAGGTAGAGCAGTTGGATCGTAAGGGTGAGGTAAACAATAAGTTTAACCACTTTATTATGACGAAGCTGGAAGACGCCGGCATACCGACTCAAATGGACCGTCTGTTGTCCGATACTGAAGCGCTGGTGAAAAAGCTGGAAATGATTCCGGTTGAGTGTGTGATTCGCAACGTTGCTGCCGGTTCTCTTTGCCGCCGTCTGGGTATTGAGGAAGGTACAGAGCTGACACCGCCAACCTTCGAACTGTTCCTGAAAAATGATGCTCTGCATGACCCAATGGTCAACGAGTCTCTTTGTGAATCGTTGGAATTTGCCAAAGCCGAGCACCTTGCACGCATGAAAGAGCTGACTTTTAAAGTCAACGATGTGCTGAAAGGTCTGTTCGATCAGGGTGGTATGATCCTGGTGGACTACAAGCTTGAGTTTGGTTTATATGAGGGTGAGATTGTACTGGGTGATGAGTTCAGCCCAGACGGTTGCCGTTTGTGGGATAAAGAAACCCGCAAGAAATTAGACAAAGACCGTTTCCGCCAGGGCCTTGGTGGTGTTGTTGAAGCTTACATTGAAGTGGCTGAGCGTATCGGTCTCAAGCTGTAATTTTTAATGCCGAGACGCAAACGATTGCGTCACTTGGTTGGTTAAAACCCGGGTAACTCAAATACAAAGGCAGCGACGTTTCTTCGCTGCCTTTTGCTTTTCATACCGTCAAATAAACCCGGAAGGTTCGTCATCATCGTCATCGTAGCCGGACTTTTTCTTGTTTGTTGCCGGAGTAGTTTCTTTCTTGGCAAAGGCATCTTCCGGTTTTTTCTTTTTCATCCCGAATTTGGCATTGGCTGTATATTTCACCGCCATAATATTGCTGATCACCACTGCTAGTACAATGGCAATGATTACCCAGGGATTGGTCAAAAACTCCATCTGCGCCTCCTCTCCGGCGGGTATTCAACATACCGTATCTGTAACGTTACCAACCAGTATACCTGTGTGCAGTGAAAATTTCTGTTGTGCCTGAGAGTTAGACGCTCGATAGATGGACTATGAACGGGGCTAAATTAAAAAGCCGGGCGCTCAGGCCCGGCTCAGAAACAACAGGTTGAACAGGTTATCCCAGTGCTTTCTCAAGGACCCTTTGGTACATGTCAGTAAGGGTTTCTAGATCTGCAATACGAACACATTCATTCACTTTGTGGATGGTGGCGTTTACCGGGCCCAGCTCAACCACCTGACCTCCCATCTGGCAATGAAGCGGCCATCAGATGTTCCTCCCGTGGTTAGAAGTTCAGGCTTTTGATGCGTGGTTTCCTCAATGGCAGCGACTACCGCATCAACAAGTGTGCCTGCGTCAGTCAGGAATGGCTGACCACTCAGTGTCCATTTCAGATCGTACTCCAGGCCATGGGCATCAAGAATGGAGTGCACTCGGCGTTTGAGCTCTTCGTCGGTTGACTCAGTGCTGAAACGGAAATTGAACTGGACGAGGCATTCGCCGGGAATGACGTTGGAAGCACCAGTACCGCTGTTTATATTGGCAATCTGGAAGCTGGTCGGAGGAAAGAAGTCATTGCCGTTATCCCAGTTGACAGCACATAGCTCAGCCAGTGCAGGCATCGCCTGGTGAACAGGGTTTCTTGCGAGATGCGGGTAGGCAACATGCCCCTGGATTCCCTTAACTGTCAGGTCGCCGGTAATGGAGCCCCGGCGTCCATTTTTGACGACATCCCCGACGGAATGTGTGCTCGACGGCTCTCCAACAATACACATGTCAATGAGCTCATTTCTTGCCATGAGCGTATCAACAACCCGGGTTGTTCCATTGATGAACGGGCCTTCTTCATCAGAGGTGATCAAAAAGCCGATGGAGCCTTTGTGGTCTGGGTTGGCTTCAACAAAACGCTCAACGGCCACCACCATGGCGGCAAGAGAACCTTTCATGTCAGCAGCGCCACGCCCATGAAGGTAGCCGTCTATGGCCGTAGGCTTAAAGGGAGGCGTGTGCCATTGGCCCAGAGGGCCTGCCGGTACAACATCTGTATGGCCTGCAAAGGCGAAGAGGGGGCCTTCAGAGCCCCGGCGCGCCCAGAAGTTGGTAGTGTCTTCAAATACCATCCACTCGATGTGAAAGCCAGCTTTTCGAGCCGTTCGCACATCAGTGTCTGGCAACCGGCATCTTCCGGGGTTACAGATTCTCGGCCAATCAGATCCTTGGCCAATGACAATACAGCGCTATCTGTCATGGAGCTTCCTTTCGGTAATTCTTAACTAAAGATGTCGGCATATTCTGCCGGTTTAAAACCTAGATGATATTGGTTACGAGTGACCAGCAGCGGGCGTTTAATCATCGCTGGATATTCGAGCAGAAGTGCTTTGGCATGGGCTTCATCCAGAGCGTTCTTTTGTTCATCACTAAGCTGGCGGAAAGTTGTTCCACGCTTGTTAAGCAGCGACTCCCATCCCAGCTCTGAGACAAAGCGGTCAAGCATTTCTGCTGTCAGGCCATTTGCTCGGTAATCGTGAAAGGTATACTCAATACCGTTCTCTTCCAGCCATTTACGGGCTTTTTTGATGGTGTCACAATTTTTTAATGCCGTAAACCGTGGTCATTGTGATTTCCTTTCTACTTCCTTCTTTGGGGAGCCGATAAGAGTGACATTGCATTGATTTGAAAGCAAGCCAGAGCGTTATTCCCACACCATCTTGAGGCTGCTCAACACGCGCCTTCTCCAAAGAAAAATCTGGGACGAATTGTGGCTCAGGGTTTCTTACGCATAAGAAACTTGTATTATAATTAGTTTTTTCTAATTTAGATTTGACTTGATGTTTTTAAATTAGAATAATCTAATAACACTTGGAGGCGATAATGAAAGCTTTATATGAACAGGCTCAGGATGCAGCGAACGCACTACGTGTTCTGGCCCACCCGGATCGCCTGATGGTTTTGTGTCAGTTGTGTGAGAGCGAAGCGTCAGTTTCGCAGCTTCTGGAAAGTAGTCGGTTGAGCCAGTCAGCATTTTCACAGCATCTCCAGGTATTGCGTGCTGCAGGCATGGTTGAAACACGCAAAGAGGCACAGACGGTTTATTACCGCGTGGACAATGAAAAGGTTAGGTCGCTGATGGCTGCTATACAGGGAGCCTGGTGCGGCGATTTTAAGGCATCAACAAAGAATGAATGACTACATTTCAGCTCTGGTCGGCGGAGCAATGATTGGCGGGGCTGCGGCTCTTTTACTGTTAGTTAATGGCAGAATTGCTGGAATCAGCGGAATTGCTGCCGGGCTTTTGAAACCTGTGCGTCAGGACATTTTGTGGCGGGTGTTATTTGTTCTGGCATGATGGCCGCGGGTTTTGTTTTTAAAGACCATATCAATGGATTGGGTGAACACTTTTCTCCATCCACTGCATTACTTCTGGTCGCCGGGCTGTTGGTTGGCGTGGGAGCCAAATTAGCGAATGGCTGTACAAGTGGACATGGTATCTGCGGTATCGGGCGGTTTTCATTCCGGTCTGTCGCAGCGACGGCTACTTTCATGTTTACTGCGGGAATCACCGTGTACCTTCTTCGCCACGGAGGCTTTTTCTCATGATTTCTTCTGTTCAAAAAAATGCGCTGACTCTGTTAACTGCATTGGGATGTGGCTTTCTGTTTGGAACAGGCATGGTGGTCTCGGGCATGATTGACCCGGCGAAAGTTCAGGGTTTTCTGGATATCAGTGGCAATTGGGACCCCTCCCTGGCATTCGTCATGGCCGGTGCCATTGGTGTGTTTGCTCCCGTTTATCATTTTGTTATCCGTCGGCGTGGTTGCGCAGTGAATGGCGATAAGATTGCCCAACCCGCTCGAAACAATCTCACACTCCGGTTAATCAGCGGCTCTGCTGTTTTTGGTGTGGGCTGGGGGCTAGCCGGGATCTGTCCGGGGCCTGCTCTGACAGCATTAGGCTCGGGGATGATTCAACCCGTCATTTTTGTCGTCGGGTTATTGGTAGGGCTTTATGGTGGAAAGCTACTCGAGAAGTCTCCGAAAACCTTCGCCGAAAAACACCCTTCATTGTAATAGAGGGGAAGGATTCGACGTTGATAACTCATTAGAATTGTTGCATATGTCTCTTTTTGGGCAACTCGTCTGACGGGATTGGTCAGACGTTTGATCAAGCGCAACATTTCCCCCAGAACTGGGCCAATAATGGAATTTATTCCAGTATTAATGGGGGTATCAATGGAACTGAATCCAGTTTTTGCACGTCGTCTCTATCTCGCCTATTTAGTTCAGGATATTGAGCGTCCGAACGTACCGCGTTTGGTTGAAGTCACCGGTTGGCCTCGTCGAACCATTCAGGACGTGATCAAATCTCTGCCGGGTCTGGGGATCCAACTGAGTTTCGTCCAGGATGGTCGCCGCCATAACGACGGCTACTACAAGGTTGAAAGCTGGGGACCCTTCAAGCTTGATTGGTGCTCTCTCGCCGGGAAGACCTTTCCAAGTCTGTAAAATAACTACTCTGTCAGTCCGGCTTCTATCAGGGCTGCGCGTAGCGTTTCTGCTCTTTTGCGGTTGACGCCAAAATCGGAATACCCAACCCGGGATTCTGAGCGCACTACAAGGTTACCGTTATCGATTTTCAGCTCAAGGTCATCGACAAACCGCATGATCTTGCTGACGCATTCTATTCTTAGGTAACCTTCGCTCTCCTCAGCAAGGCGGGCGCCGGGGAGAGTCAACGCAACTTCTTTGACGGCACCGATATCGTTAGTCTTGAGCGGGTAGGGGGCGAGTGAAAACTTGTCCCTGCTTTCATTGGTAGATACACAATTAGGCTTATCCCCACAGAGTCTATCAACTTTCATCCTTTCCATATTTTCTCCTGATGAACATCCTGTACTGGCAAATATGCCGATGCATACTGCGCCATGTTTCACCCAATCCCTGATTGTCATTTTGTCCCCGTTACTTAATCAAGACGAATGTCAGTGTAAACAACACCCAACTGATCACAAGTAAAACCCACGGCAACATATTGTTTCTGCTTTGGCCAGTCACTTCGGAGGTTACGAACTCTTCTTCGGTTGCCGTTGCGGTGCGATTGTCACGCAACTGTTTTTTACGTTGCTTGTCCTTCTCGCGCGCTTTCGCCTTTTGCTGTTTTTTGTATAGCGCAATGCCTTTCTCGATGCCCTGGGCGATTAGCTTAGTCTGCTCTTTGGTTTGCCCCGGCTTTTGTGTCGCCTTGGCAACTTTCATGGCTTCTTGCTGGGTTTCTGGGGAGACCGTGTCTTTATTCATGTTAATTTGTTTTGTCATGGCTTTACGGCATTATATCCAGACGACGATATGATTAAACAGCAAGGAGTGCGAGATGATTTTAACAACAACACCTTCGGTCGAAGGTCGCCGTATTGTCCATTACCATGGTGTGGTCGTCGGTGAGGCTATTTTGGGTGCGAATGTATTTAAAGACCTGTTTGCTGCAGTACGTGACATCGTAGGCGGTCGCTCCGGTGCTTACGAGCAGGAGCTTTCCCGGGCCCGGGAAATTGCCTTTGAAGAGCTTGAACAAAGAGCCCGCGCCCTGGGCGCGAATGCTGTGGTTGGAATCGACCTGGACTACGAAGTGGTCGGTGCAAATGGCGGTATGATGATGGTCAGCGTCAGTGGTACGGCCGTCAGCCTGGACTGATATCTCTCCTTTTGGTCAGTTACCCTCCCGGCTGACCTTATGCCCTGTATTCTCTCTCTGACCGGGCTTGTGCATCATGACCGTTTCTTGGTGGTATTCAAATCAATGTCAGGGAAAGGTAAAACGATTCAATTTCGTGATATTACCTGTAAATTGTGAAATCTAATTGTGCGCTGAGGCGCACATTTCTTTCTAATCCCTTTATCAATAAAGGCTTAAGTGCGAATTTGGACGCGTTCCTGATGCAGTCCATTGCGATTGGCTATTGAAATGACCCGTTCAAGGCTCCATAAGAAGAGCACTGATTTTTTATGAGTAATCACAGTGAACGAGTTAGATTTCAATAGACTGGATAAGCATGGCTACCTAAAGCCGACAGTTTGGTTTTGGTTGATGGTTGCCTTTATGTCCCGGTCTTGGTTGGTGTTGTTGATGGCAGGAGTGAGCCGGAGTCATGGCTCTCATATGTTGAACCTGCTGTATCCGCACCAGATGGCACTTTATACCGGCTTAGTTGTCGGATTGCCGGGGTTGTTACTCGCTTGGCTTGCAGGAGCCCGCCACTTCAATAAATCATGGATAAATACATTGTGGCGGTCTGGGCAGTGGATATTGTTCGCTGCATTAAGTGTAGATTTTGTACTGCAAATTCTGGCGCTGGAGACATTTCAATGGACGTTTGAGTGGCCCCATGCCTTGGCTTTATTGGCAACGTTCTGGTTCTTCATCTACTTGTTGAGGAGCCGTACGCTCCGCCGGATCTTTGCAGATACAGGTTCAGACCCAGGAAAGTAAACGATGAATGACTGGAAAAAAGGCCTGGCGCTGTTTGGCATGATGCTGAGCCCCTTTGCCGTCGCAGACTGGCAACTGGATGTAGCGTTTGCATTGTCCCGTGACGGATACACACACGAAGCCTCAACCTCGGTATCCCTGTTACCGGGTGAAGAAACAATTCTGTTTTCAAATGATGGATCCCAGTTGCCGGGTTTGCTTGGCAAAGCTGAACTAATCGAATTTGATGGTGAGCAGGTGAAAATTTGCCTCCAGTTTCAGGAGCAGTGCAATGACGGGAGCTGGCGAACTATCGCATCCCCAACGTTCCAGACCGGGCTGCATCAACCTCTGTCATTTGATGTGAACGATTCAGAGCTTCGCGAACATATGCATCTGAAAGTCGAGGTGACTTCGGTATAACGCCTTTTTTCCCCTGATGAAAACCAAGAAACCGCAGCGCTGTCTGCGGTTTTTTGTGTATAGAGGCCAATACGAGTTGGCTTTCCTGTGCTATATGATAAAAAGCAAAGAAACGCAGTGGTTAACCACGTAGTATCACATGAATACAGGCCATTAACAGGAGAATAAGTATGGCAACGCCGCAGTCGGGCATCCTACCTGAAGCTGGACCTTTCGCACTCTATACCCTTTTCAAAGTGACCGGTGACAAAGATGTCGTATGCGACCATTTAAAAGCATTGCATTCACTGGTTGAAGAAATTAACGCCTCACAACCGGGTGCAGAACTCTGTGCTGCCATTTCGTTTACACCGTCATTTTGGCAAGCTGTTGGCGGTGATATGCCGTTGGATCTTGAGGTGTTTAAGCCTCTGGGTAGCGGAAAAGTACATGCCCCGGCAACAGAAAGTGATTTCCTCGTTCATGTTCATTCCACGCGTCACGATCTGAATTTCTACTTACTCCGCAAATTTATGTCTGGTGTATCACGGGATGTGGAAGTATTGGACGAGACCTACGGTTACCGGTACCTGGACTCTCGTGATATGACTGGATTTGTGGATGGGACTGAGAACCCGAAAACAGAGGAAGACCGACGCACTATTGCCGTTATCGCCGACGGGAATTGTGCCGGTGGCAGTTTTGTAATGACTCAGCGCTTCATTCACAAGTTGGCTGCTTGGGAGCGACTGGGCGTTGAAAAACAAGAAAAGATCATAGGACGCACTAAACCAGACTCCGTTGAGTTGGAGGATGTTCCTGCAACATCACACGTTGGCCGTGTAGATATCAAAGAAAACGGAAAGGGGCTAAAGATATTGCGTCACAGCTTGCCATATGGCTCTGTAAGCGGTGATCATGGCCTGTTGTTCATAGCGTACTGCCACAACCAGCATAATTTCCGTGAAATGCTTGCGAGCATGTATGGCGAGCGCGATGGCAGCACTGATGCAATGCTGATGTTTACCGAAGCGGTAACGGGGGCTTACCTCTATGCGCCGTCTATGGAGCAGTTGTCCGCCATCTAATGCGAAACAAGCAAATTGCAGATACAGAAAAGGGCTCCGAAGAGCCCTTTTCTTATCCGGGAAGAATATTACTTCTTAACGCGGATTACAGGTGTTTCACCAACGGTAACGGCACCAGACAGCTTTTGCAGCTCTTTGATTTCGTCCATGTTAGAGATAACAACCGGAGTCAGTGTTGACTTCGCTTTTTCTTCCAGCAGAGCCAGGTCGAATTCGATGATGGTGTCACCGGCCTTAACAGACTGACCTTCTTCAGCGATACGCTTGAAGCCTTCGCCTTTCAGTTCAACGGTATCGATACCGAAGTGAACAAACAGTTCTACACCGTCTTCTGACTCGATAGAGAAAGCGTGGTTGGTTTCGAAAATCTTGCCGATAGTACCGTTTACAGGAGCAACCATCTTGTTGCCCGCCGGTTTAATAGCGATACCGTCACCAACGATCTTCTCTGCGAAAACAACATCAGGCACATCTTCGATGTTTACGATTTCACCTGACAGAGGAGCGATAATGTCAATCGCGCCAGCGTCGTTGCTGTCGTCAGAAACCAGTTTCTTCAGTTTGTCAAACAGACCCATATTGATGCTCCTAAGCGTATTTAGTCATCTGCCACAAATAGTAGCATTAGCAGATGGTCTTTTCTGCGATGAATTTGTCTACAAGTGCTTCGATTTCAGCAGCGGTTGGCAGTTTCAATGCTTCTTCTGCCATCGCTTTCACATCTGCAAAGTTAGCATTGCGGATGATCTTCTTAATGCGTGGGATCGAAATGCCACTCATACTGAATTCATCAAGGCCCATACCCAACAGCAGTAATGTTGCGCGCTCATCACCCGCCAGCTCACCACACATACCGGTCCACTTACCTTCTTTGTGCGATGCATCAATTACCTGTTTGATAACAGACAGCACGGCAGGAGAAAGCGGGTTGTACAGGTGTGAGATCAGCTCATTACCACGGTCAACTGCAAGAGTATACTGGTCAAGTCGTTTGTACCAATGCTAAAGAAGCTAACTTCTTTTGCCAGGTGGTGGGCAATCGCTGCAGCAGCAGGCGTTTCCACCATTACACCGATTTCCAGGCTCTCATCAAAGGCGATTTCTTCAGCACGCAGCTCGGCTTTGTACTCTTCGATGGCCTTTTTCAGCTCGCGGATTTCTTCAACGGAGATGATCATTGGGAACATCACGCGAAGCTTACCGTGAGCAGAAGCACGCAGGATAGCACGCAGCTGGTCGCGCAGGATCTCACGACGGTCAAGGCTGATGCGAACTGCACGCCAACCCAGGAATGGGTTCATTTCTTTTGGCAGATCCATGTAAGGCAGGTCTTTGTCACCGCCGATGTCCATGGTACGGATGATGATTGGCAGGCCATTCATCGCTTCTGCAACTTCTTTGTAAGCCTGATACTGCTCTTCTTCAGTAGGCAGGGCGCTGCGGTCCATAAACAGGAACTCAGTGCGATACAGACCAACACCTTCACCGCCGTTACGGTTAATACCGTCACAGTCTTTCACAGTGCCGATGTTACCCACAACCTCTACCTGATGGCCGTCAAGCGTAATAGCAGGCAAGTCTTTCAGCTTAGCCAGCTCTTCTTTTTCAGACTGGTAGTCGTCGCGGATTTTCTTAAATTTGGCAAGCTCTTCGTCGCTTGGGTTGATGACGATCTGGTTATTGATCGCATCCAGTACCAGCATGTCACCGTTGTGTACACGCTTGGTGATGTCATTTGTACCCACGATAGCCGGCAGTTCCAGAGAACGCGCCATGATCGAGGTGTGTGAAGTACGACCGCCAATATCGGTGATAAAGCCCAGTACGTAGTTCAGGTTGATTTGTGCAGTTTCAGAAGGCGTCAGGTCGTTGGCAACCAGAATCACTTCTTCGCTGATATCAGCCAGAGACACCATGTTGATGCCCAGTGCGTTTTTAACAAAACGCATGCCGATATCACGAACGTCAGTTGCACGCTCTTTCAGATACTCGTCATCCAGCGACTCCAGAGTAGCCGCCTGCTCTTCGATAACGGCATAAATTGCGTGATCAGCTGAAGCATTGTTGTCTTTGATGAAAGCTATGATTTCTTCTTCCAGCTCTTCATCTTCAAGCAGCATGATGTGGCCTTCAAAAATGGCCTCTTTTTCCTCACCGAAGGTCTCAAGCGCTTTTTGCTTGATTACTTCCAGCTGCTCCTTAGCTTTTTCCCTTGCGTCCAACATGCGCTGGATTTCGTTTTCCAGCTGGTTGGCAGGGACCTGTCCCTTGTTGATGACGACTTCTTCTTCTTGAAGAAGTAGCGCTTTACCAAAAGCGATACCAGGTGATGCCAGGATGCCTGAAATCATAGCGTTACCTTACGTTGTTCAAAACAGAAAGCGAATAGATGAAAAAAAGAGCTGGATTATTCCAGCTCGTCCATCAGTTTTACCAGGTGCTCAACAGCTTCTTGAGCTTGTGCGCCTTCTGCAGAAATAGTGACGTTGGTACCTTTGGTCAGGCCCAGAGTCTGCAGTTTGAACAGGCTCTTAGCGCTTGCGCTCTTGCCGTTTGAAGTCACAGTGATGTCAGCATCGAAGCCTTTTGCTTCTTTAACAAACTGAGCCGCTGGACGAGTGTGCAGACCGTTTTCTGCAGTAATTACTACGTCTTTCTGAAACATTATTCACCCCGATAGATCTAATTTTTTAAATTTATGTATTAAATCCCTAGTTAGCTTAAACCGAACAACCATGATTTGCTATTCGATGGTAGTAAACTAACCAAGTTATCGGCACCGATGCTTAATCCAAGTCAAATTTCTGTGACATTTTCTAAACACATCCCATCTGACTCAGGGACAAAACACTTTTTATTTCGGTGCCTAAAATAAACAGTCACCGTTTTTACTGGATGTGGCTGGAAAAATCAAACAAAAAAGCCCCCAAAGGGGCTTTTATGTCATTTGTATGACGAGGTGTTTTCCTTCAACTCTCTGTTATTGCGTCAGTTCTTTCTCAGTGAAGAGATCGGCAAACAGCGGGGAGCTCAGGTAGCGCTCGCTTGAGCTAGGCAGGATGACAACGATGTTTTTGTCAGCAAACTCAGGAAGTTCTGCAACCTTATTTGCTGCAACCACTGCCGCACCAGATGAAATACCCGCCAGGATACCTTCTTCTTCCATCAAACGACGTGCCATCGCCATGGCTTCTTCGGAAGAAACCTGTACGACACGATCAACAAGAGTGAGATCTAAGTTTTTAGGAACAAAGCCTGCGCCGATACCCTGGATTTTGTGCGGGGCAGGTTGAACCTCTGCACCTTCCACTGTTTGGCTGATTACCGGTGACTCAGACGGCTCAACAGCAACTGTGGTGATTGCCTTGCCTTTGGTGCCCTTAATATAGCGGCTTACACCAGTCAGCGTGCCACCGGTACCAACACCAGCAACAAATACGTCGATTTCACCATCGGTATCTTCCCAAATTTCAGGGCCGGTGGTTTTTTCGTGAATTTCCGGGTTTGCCGGGTTATCAAACTGTTGGAGCATCAGGTACTTTGAAGGATCAGATGCCACAATCTCTTCGGCTTTTGCAATGGCACCTTTCATGCCTTTTGGTGCTTCTGTCAGTACCAGGTTTGCACCCAGAGCTTTGAGGAGCTTGCGACGCTCGAGGCTCATTGATTCCGGCATGGTCAGCGTAAGCTATAACCGCGAGCTGCGGCGACATAAGCCAGCGCGATACCTGTATTACCACTGGTTGGTTCTACCAGCTCAACACCTGCTTTGAGTTTGCCGGACTTTTCAGCATCCCAAATCATGTTGCACCAATACGGCACTTAACACTAAAGCTTGGGTTACGCGCTTCGATTTTCGCCAAAACTTTGCCGTTTGATACGCGATTTAGGCGTACCAGAGGGGTGTTGCCGATTGTCAGTGTGTTATCTTCAAAAATCTTTGCCATCTTAACGTTCCTTCGTCACGCCATAAATGTATGTCACGGTTAAGCTTATACCTATCCAACACGCCATCGAAGGATCAGTTGGTTATAAGTTATTGTCATTAATGGTTGTTTACAATTGCAACAAAAGCGTGCTCTGTTGTGCGTAACTCACTAATATCGCCCGAAATTACCCTTATAACGTTCTACCCACATCAAAGTGGCACCACATACTGCGGCCGGCATGACAATAAGGTTGAGGACCGGAGTCATGGTAAGAAGGGTAACCAGTGCACCAAATCCGAAAGTAATGCCTTTTTCTTCTTTAAGGGCGCCTTTCATGGTGGCAAATGGAACTCTGTGGTTATCAAAGGCATAGTCGCAATACTGAACCGACATCATCCATGCTGTAAAAAGGAACCATAAAACCGGCCCGAGCGTCTGACCTATTGCAGGAATAAAGAAGAGAATCAGCAATCCGATTGCTTTTGGCAGGTAATACCACAACTTCTGCCATTCGCGTTTCATTACGCGGGGTAAATCTTTAACGATATCAAGAATGCCGTCATCCGGTGGACGGGTGTTTGTCAGTCTGGCTTCCAGGTGTTCTGCCAGCAAGCCATTGAATGGCGCTGCTATCCAGTTCGCAATGGTTGAGAAAAAATACGTGCAGACGACGAGTAACCCAAGGGCAATAAGAACCCATAGCGGATAACTTAACCACTCGAGCCAGGTCGGTAGTTGGGTGAGTTGCCCGTCTACCCAGTCACCAATCCGGGTGAGCGCGTAATAAAAGGTTCCGCCGAGCAGCAGGATATTAATGACCAACGGAATAATGACGAACCGTCGGATACCCGGTGTAAATATCAGTGAAAAGCCCCGGCTGAAATAGTGCAGCCCGGAACCAGTCTGTTTAACCATGTAAACTCCAATAACGCAAAAGCACAGTTTTTCTGCATGGTAAAGGTAATCCCAAGCTTTGTGCAAACTGCATGGATTATCGTCACATTGTTATGATGCGGTGATTTTTTGACTGGCTTAGCAAGAATAACTACAGGAACGCATTAATTTTTTTTCAACTTCTGGTACAGTAAGCCCAATAGTGTGGTGTCCGGGCATCTATGCCATCAGGCTTGGGCTGGCCCAGAAAGTTTGAATCACTGAACATCGAGAATACCCGATGCAGGAATTGCGCCTTGTACTGATCGTTGTCGGCGCGCTGGCGATTGCCGCGCTGCTGCTACATGGCTTTATGACAAGCCGAAAAGAGAGAAGAACCAAATTCAGCGAAAAGCCTTTGGGTAAACTGAAGGAAAACCGTGGTGACGATGATGGGTTCGATCAGGATGGTATCGGTGCAGTCCGCGTCGTCAACCAGCCTGAATCCAAACAAACTCAAGAGCGGAAAGAACCCGGAATGGTATTTGGTGAAAAGCCGGACAGCGATCCGCTTTTTGACATGCCGGGAACACTTCACGATGACGATGATGTCCCGTCGCTGAAACTGGATCCTGAAGATATCCACTCCCCGGCTTCTTCTGTGCCGAAGGATGAAAAAACGCAATCTGAATCGGTTGAACCTGCGTCAACTGAGGTGATGCCTGAGCCACAAGTCAGCCCGGAAGAAGTGCTCCCAGCGGAAGAAACTGAAACGACAGAACCGGAAGCTACACCCGAAGAGCCTAAGAGTGACGTGCTTGTACTTCATGTACATGCGGCAAATGGCGAGGTGTTCTCTGGTGTCGACCTGATTAACAGCTTTGAGCAGCACGGTCTTCATTATGGCGAATTGGATATTTACCACCGCCATACAGATCTGGCGGGTACGGGCAAAGTTCTGTTCAGCATCGCAAATATGGTGAAGCCGGGTAACCTGATTATCAGCTCTCCGGATACTTATGAAACGCCGGGAATCTCGTTCTTTATGACACTGCCGTGTTACGGCGAGCCGGACCAGAACTTTAAGCTGATGCTGCAAACCGCACAGCAAATTGCTGATGAACTGGGTGGCTTGGTACTCGATGAAAGCCGGGCAATGCTGACGCCTCAGAAGATAGATGCCTATAAGCAACGAATCCGGGATTTCAGCGCTTAACCCAATACGAAATTAACGAGAAAGGGCCTTCTGGCCCTTTTTCCGTTATGGGCTTTATCAGGTATGATAATGGCCCACATAACCTGACAGTCTCTAGGGCAGAAACGGGCCGGTAACTAAGATGACAGCAAAAATCCAAAACAGACTTCAACAATTAAAAGATGAGCTGAATTATCACGGCTATCGCTATTACGTCGATGATGCACCGGAAATTCCCGATGCAGAGTACGACCGTTTGATGCAGGAACTCCTGGCCATTGAAGCCGAGAATCCTGAACTTATCACGCCTGACTCACCCAGTCAGCGGGTAGGCGGACAGCCGCTGGCCGGCTTTGAGAGTGTGAAGCATGAAATGCCGATGTTGTCGCTGGACAACGCTTTCAGCGATGAAGACATGTCTGCATTTGAAAAGCGGATTGTTGACCGCCTGAAAGATGCCAGTGAATTTGTTTATTGCTGTGAGCCGAAGCTGGATGGTCTTGCTGTCAGCCTTTTATATGAAAATGGTGTGCTTATTCGCGCGGCGACCCGTGGCGATGGCTCGACTGGCGAAAACATCACCCACAATGCTCGCACTATCCGCAATATACCGCTGAAGCTTCGCGGAGAGGGTGTTCC
Organism: Photobacterium sp. JCM 19050; assembly: GCA_001310455.1. Lineage (GTDB taxonomy): Bacteria > Pseudomonadota > Gammaproteobacteria > Enterobacterales > Vibrionaceae > Parasalinivibrio. The sequence continues at coordinate 99,364 of BAXG01000009.1, read as the reverse complement.
TTCCCGCATTGAAGTGCGTGGTGAAGTGTTCATGCCTAAAGCTGGTTTTGATGCGCTGAACGAAAGGGCGCTCAAAAAAGGTGAGAAGACTTTTGCCAACCCCCGAAATGCCGCAGCCGGCAGTCTGCGACAACTTGACCCGAAAATTGCGGCTTCACGACCTCTCCAGTTTTACGCCTACGGTATCGGTGTCGTTGACGCGGTGTTGCCAGAAGGGCAGTACGAGCGTTTGCAACAGCTGAAAGCGTGGGGGCTTCCGGTAAGCCCGGAAATCCGACAGGTGAAAGGCCTCTCTGCATTGCTGGATTACTACCGCGATATCCTGACCCGACGGGATGCGTTACCTTACGAAATTGATGGGGTAGTAAATAAAGTAAATAGCATTACCCTTCAGGAACAACTGGGTTTTGTTGCCCGGGCTCCGCGATGGGCCATTGCCTATAAATTCCCGGCTCAGGAAGAAATCACTGTTTTGCAGGATGTTGAATTCCAGGTCGGACGCACCGGTGCGGTGACACCAGTCGCCAAACTCGATCCTGTGTTTGTCGGTGGCGTTACAGTCAGCAACGCGACACTCCATAACGGAGATGAAATTGCACGCCTGGGCGTGCATATCGGCGACAGCGTGATTATTCGCCGTGCTGGTGATGTAATTCCTCAGATCGTTGGCGTAGTTGAAAGCCGTCGCCCGCAAGGTGCAAGGGAAATTGTGTTTCCGGAAGCCTGCCCGGTATGCGGCAGCCATGTGGAACGTGTAGAAGGCGAAGCGGTGGCTCGCTGCACAGGAGGTCTGATTTGCGGGGCTCAGCGCAAAGAAGCGATTAAGCACTTCGCTTCGCGCAAAGCGCTGGATGTTGATGGTTTGGGTGACAAAATCATAGAGCAGCTGGTTGATAAAGAGATGATCACCACGCCTGCTGATCTTTTTTCACTGACCGCCGGACAAGTGACGGTGCTGGATCGCATGGGGCCTAAATCCGCCCAGAATGTGATTGATGCGCTGGCAAAATCAAAAGAAACCACGCTGCCGCGTTTTCTGTATTCTCTGGGAATCCGGGAGGTGGGTGAGGCCACCGCCGCAAACCTGGCCAACTACTTTCGCACGCTGGACGCTATCATGGAATCGGATGAAGAAGCACTTGTTGCTGTCCCTGACGTTGGTGGTATTGTTGCCCGTCATATCATCGGTTTCTTTGCTGAGACGCATAACCAGGTCGTTATTCAACAATTGCTGGAAAAAGGTGTTCATTGGCCGGACAGTGAAGAGGTCGATGCAGACAAACCTCAACCTCTGGAAGGTAAGGTGGTGGTTCTGACGGGTACCTTGTCGCAGATGTCCCGCGGTGACGCAAAAGCGGCACTGCAGGCGTTGGGGGCAAAAGTGACGGGCAGCGTTTCCAAGAAAACTGATCTGGTGATTGCCGGAGAAGCGGCCGGATCCAAGCTGACCAAAGCGCAGGAACTAGGCATTGAAGTCCTCGATGAGGACGGAATGCTGGCACTTCTTGCCGGCAGTTAAACCTTAAATATTTCCAGAGCCGAAATTGTCATACTCATGATTCGGGATGAAGATTGTCCCGATTCATTTGAGTGATACAATTGTCGGCTCTTTTGTGTAGATATAATCATCTGCGATCAAAACTATTTGGACATAAGTGATGAAAGTAAAAACCCGTTTTGCACCGAGCCCAACCGGCTTTCTTCACATCGGTGGTGCAAGAACCGCGCTCTATTCTTGGTTGTTTGCCAAGCATATGGAAGGCGAATTTGTACTGCGCATTGAAGATACCGACCTGGAACGTTCAACACAGGAAGCCGTAGATGCCATCATCGAAGGTATGGACTGGTTGGGTCTGAACTGGGATGAGGGTCCGTACTATCAGACCAAGCGTTTTGATCGTTACAACCAGTTGATTGATCAACTGTTGGCCGAAGATAAGGCGTACAAGTGCTACGCACCCAAAGAGCTGTTGGACGAAATCCGCGAAGAGCAAATGACTGCCGGTGTGAAGCCTCGCTACGATGCTTCACATCCTCGTATTGTTGAAGCGAATGCAGCAGCCAAAGACGGTAACCCGCACGTCATCCGTTTCCGCAACCCTACTGAGGGAAGCGTGGTATTTGACGATCACATCCGCGGCCGCATCGAGATCTCCAACAGCGAGCTTGATGATCTTATCATCCGCCGTACAGATGGCAGCCCGACGTACAATTTCTGCGTTGTGGTTGATGACTGGGATATGGAAATTACCCACGTCATTCGTGGTGAAGACCATATCAACAATACTCCGCGCCAGATCAATATCTATCAGGCTCTGGGAGCTCCGGTGCCTGAGTTTGCGCACTGTTCAATGATTCTTGGTGACGACGGTGCCAAGCTTTCCAAGCGCCATGGCGCTGTCAGTGTGATGCAGTACCGTGATGACGGTTACCTGCCTAATGCGCTGCTCAACTACCTAGTTCGCCTGGGTTGGTCTCACGGTGACCAGGAAGTGTTCTCTATCGAAGAGATGACCAAACTGTTCAGCCTGGACAAGATCAGCAAGTCCGCTTCAGCTTTCAACACTGAAAAGCTGTTGTGGCTCAATAACCACTATATCAAGACATCAGAGCCTGAATACGTAGCTTCTTACCTGCAGTGGCACCTGGACCAACGCAGCATTGACACGGCTAACGGCCCGGACATCAAAGAAGTCATTAAGCTGGTTGGTGAGCGTTGTAATACGCTGGTGGAACTGGCGGATCAAATCGGCTACTTCTATCAGGACTTTGAAGTATTCGACGCGGATGCAGCCAAGAAGCACTTGCGCCCCGTTGCAAAAGCGCCGCTTGAAACAGCCTTAGCCAAAGTGGAAGCGCTGACTGAGTGGAATACCGAAGCGCTTCATCAGGTTATCGCTGATACCTGTGCAGATCTCGAAGTGGGTATGGGTAAAGTTGGCATGCCGCTACGTGTCGCTGTTACCGGTGGTGGACAGTCCCCTTCTGTTGACGCAGTGATGTGTCTGATCGGCAAAGAGCGTGTTATTGCACGCATCGAAATGGCACTGGCGTTTATCGCAGAGCGCGAAGCGCAATAAAAACAGCTCAGCATGAACAAACCCAAAAGCAAGCCGGCATGTCCGGCTTTTTTTGTGACTGAAATCTTATTAATTCATGAGGAGAAAAAAGAACTGTCAATACTATGCGTAAAGTTGAAAAACATAACTGTTAATTTATCTTTATAAAATAATGAGATTTAATCTTAAAGAAGTGAAACGAATAACCTTGTGTGATGATTTTTCCATGCATGGTTTTCCCGCTTTACAGTTCGTTCCCCCTGTCTAACTCTTCTTTCGTGACCTTATCCACACACAGACAAAGATTCCCCTTGGTTTGTTCCTTCTGATAATGGGATTTTAGTCGCAAAAATTGGACAAATTATTCGTGGTATTTATAAATCAGTAAAAACTATTTTATTAAATTCCTTTTAAATCAGAGATATAAAATCTTTTATTCAATCATTTGAACTACATCAAGAATTACACATCACTATCTTTTCGAAATAAAAAAAGTAGGTAAAGTTGTACCTGCATTTAAACACAAACTTCTAACCAAACCTGTCCGCTTCGGCGGCCACTAAAGCAGACAGGTAATTTTTATACCTTTTAAGGAGTTATCCATGGAGAAAATGTTTAAGCGTTCACTTCTGGGCGCGGCAGTAGCTCTGGCTACAATGGCTGGTTCTGCAAACGCAGCAATCGAACTGCACGGCCAAGCTGTACAGCTTTACGGTCAGGCAGCGGGTAGCCTGCAGTTGAACAACCCAGAAGCAAAAGATAACAACACTGTTGTTGAAATCGAATCTCGTATCGGTATCAAAGGTACTGTAGAGTTTGATAACTTCGAACCTAACTTCATCTACCAGATGGAAACTGGTAACGCATGGAACCGTGGTGGTAACAACGATGGTTTTGGTGCGTTCGGTGGTCGTGACACTTGGTTCGGCTTTGATTTCGACGGCGTTGGTCAACTGAAGTTCGGTCGCCAACTGGTAGCTGCGTACAACTACGTTGACTGGCCACACTCAAACCCTGGTCTGGGCAATGTATTTGACTGGCACAACACCATTGATGCCAGCTACCAAGACCGCGCAAACGACACTATCCGTTTCGATTCTGCAAACTTCGGTGGCATCAACTTCCAAGCTACTTTGAGTGGCATGGATACTACTAACGATGCAATGGTATACAGCTTTGCTACATCTTACACCAACAAGGTATTCAGTGTTCACGCTGGTTACTATGGTCAGGGTAAGTACGATGTAACTACCACTACTAAAGATAAGTATGAAATCAACCAAGACACAGGTGCGGTTGAGTTAGTATCAGGTAAAACTACAACTGAGAAAAAAGGCGATGTATCTTACACCATCGTCGGTGGTAGCCTGTTCTTGGGTGACGTAACACTGACTGGTGCATGGAAAGCCATGAGTAATGACCTGACAGACAACGATCAGGATGCATACTCTGCAACCGCTCAGTACATCATTAACGGTCAGTGGGTTCTGAAGGCCGGTTATGCAGCAACATCTGACTCTTCTGATGGTAATGACGACGGTTCAACCGCTATCACCGGTCGCTTGGGTTACCTGCTTCCTAGCAGCTACCTCTACATGGACATCCGTAGCTACGACATGAAGGGTGATGACAAAGAAGGTGACGGTACTAACATCCTGCTGGGTGCTGAGTACTACTTCTAATTCTTTGAGTTGGAAAAACAACGATATAGCGAGCATCTTGGGATGCTCGCTTTTTTGCTAAAAGAGGTAAATTATAATGAAGCTCATCAAAATCGTGGCAGTTGCCGGTATTCTTCTTGGTTCAATGAGTTCTTACGCTGCGGTTACGGTGAAGCTGCACCAGGACCTCGAACCAATGATTATCAATGGGGAGGAGCTTGGTTTTACTCTGGGGAAAAGGAGTGAAATTGATCTGGAAAACGGGACGAACCAAATCGTGGTTCGTGTTTCCAAATTGGTTCAACGTCAAGCTGAGTTTGACAAGTTTCGTTCGTATCCCGTGGTGTTAACCTTTGACGCAAAAAACCAGAATTTAGTGGTGAAGCCATCACAAATTATAACAAGGCAAGACCAAGCCAAAGCGTTTGAGTTGAATCCGGAAGTGGTGGTAGAAGATATTGCAGGAAATAAATTTTCTGTTCACCAGGGTGTATTGATGCCAGGAAAGGGCATTACACGAAACTATGAGAAAGAGCTTGATGCTTATAACCAAGCACATAACTACAATTTCAATACTGAAGCTGAAGCGTTGGCTGTAAACAAACCTGCAGAAAATAAAAAGTCAGTTGTTTCAGCGAGTGCAGCAAATGGCACTCCTGTCGTGAAAACGAGTACTGAAATTAAGACTGACGGCTCTTTTGAAACCCAACTTTTGAAAAAAGCTTTCCTCGATCTTCCCGTTGAAGACAAAAAAGCATTTATGCTCTGGGCAATGGACAACATCAACGGTTAACAAATTACTCAAGCCGCCCGGAATTCTTACCGGGCGGATACCGCTTGTACAGCTCCAATCTCAACTCCTTCTTTCTTCGTTCCGCAGACTCCCAATAACCGATATCAATCGGATGATTTGCAAGACACTAGCTGCGAATGCCGTCAACTCTTTATCGCTCTTATTAAGGTTTACAAGCGCGGTAAAAGGACTGGTGGTAACCCACACCGAAAACAATTAATGGGTTAGTCATTGAATAAATCGCCGAATAAAATCCAAGAACGGTTAGATGTTCAACATAAGTGCGGAGTTATGATTTGTTGCAATCGTGCGAAAAGGAAAGTTGGAAGATGGCGCTCCCACAGGGACTCGAACCCCGATCGGTCGCTTAGGAGGCGACTGCTCTATCCTGTTGAGCTATAGGAGCACAGTCGCCGATTATACAGAAAAGCAGCGGAGTTTTAACTACTTCCTATTTTTTCTTGGGTTGTTTGGTTACTAAGTCGCCGATTTGAATGCTGTTCGCCAACTCTGGCTGTTCAACCAACACTTCTGATGTGTTGTCATATACCCGGGTTACACGCAAGTTCATATCACTTTTGACCAAGCGGCTTCTCGGAATTCCGTTTTGGTCTACAAATGAAGAGCTGTGCCAAAGCTGCAATTCATCGCCTTGCCTTGTACCGTGAATACGTCCTACGTTTATTTCCCCGCTCTGACCTTGTATAGAAACAATCGACGGGTAAGTAGCGCGACAGGATAAAGCCGATTCCAGATCAAGCAGGATAGTCCGGCTCATACGGCGAGCCATCTCACCATATGGCGATTGCCAAAAACGGGCGGTCATCGTATCGACCTGACTGAACCTGTCAAAGGGCCATAAAGCGATATCCCGGTAATTGTGGGTGTAAACCACGTCGCCGGTTCGGCCATCAATAACATTAATGACAATAGCAAGTTGCCGGTTCACCTGATTTTTACCTAGAGTTCTTTGTTCGAGAGTTGCCGAGAGGTCAGTGATCTCTCCTGTCACAATAAACTGAGCATCATTGTCTTCAGCTACCATGGTCGCTTCTTGCGGATGGCCGGGATTTACGTTGACGTTAGTAATGCCGGTTACCACAAAACTTTGCGCACCGGTTTCAAGTTGCCGTTTCAGCAGTACGGTAAAATCATCACCAAATTGGTAAATACTCCCAAGGCTTGCCTGTTGCGGGGAAACTATATCAAAACGGCTGAGCAACACCCCTTTACGGTATTGGCTGATGTGGCAACCATTTGCCGCAGGGTAGATGTCTATCCGCGCTCTGAGGTAAAACTTCCCGCCGGAAATTTGTTGCTGTAGGACTTCGATGTGCCGGATTTCGTTACCGCTGAAGCGATAGTCTTTCTTTATGTCCTTGAGATAGGGGTAAAGGTCTTTGAGCTGCCGAGATCCGCGCCAGAAAAGGCGGTTGCCTGGTAAAGCGCATCTTCTAAAGCGCGCTGCCGAGCTTCAACGTCGCTTTTTAAAATCGGCGTAATACCCGTAACTTCATACCAGGCGGCAAGAGCCGGTTGGACATTTGCTGTCATGAAGGCGAATACGGAAAACAGTGATAGCAGATGTTTTTTCATTGTTTTGCTCTTCGTGGGTATGGAAATTGCTTATTTGGAATACAGCGATATGTTTTGCCGCATCACTAGCGTTTCAATGCATGTCGTTCTGAATGCAATTTGCGTTCCTTTTCGGTAAACATCTGGTCTGTTCCATAAATGAACAAGACGTAATCAGCCGCAGAGAGCGGAGCGGGAAGCATGAGAATCAGCATCGTACTTTTGTTGGCGTTATCAGTCGTGTCATGTGGCCAGCCAATATATAACGGTAAAGAACCTTATTCTGGTACGCGGTACACCCTTGAGATGAACCCGCGTCATACGATTGACTTCTTTATCGAGAACATGGCTGAGCAGTTGGTGGAGTCCAACAACTATTTGACACCTCGTACGCCGGTTGCCATTACCTCATTTGTTGACGTTCAGCACCTGGAAGAAACCAACTGGCTCGGTAATACCGTGACGGAAGGCTTTATTTTCCAGATGCAAAAGCGCGGCTACACCGTTGTGGATTATAAAACCACCGGTACCATTAAGGTCACGGAGGATGGGGACTTCTCTCTCAGCCGTGACTGGCGACAACTGGCTTCTCAGCAGGAAGTGGATTTTGTCCTCACCGGCACTATGCTAAGGCAAAGTGGTGGCGTGTTGATCAATGCCCGTATTATCGGCCTGAGGTCTCGAGTTGTTGTGGCATCTGCGCAAGGCTTCTTGCCGTCAGACCGTATAGGTCGTGATATTGATACCCTGAATAAAGTTCGCATGGCTAACGGTGTCATTATTCGTGATGATGACCAGACAATTCCGCGCGAAACTGTTGTGCTGAAACCTTAGGAGAACTGAATGAAAGTTTGGTTTATGGCACTGTTGGTGCTTTTCGTAACGGCCTGCCAACCCCTGACCGAAATGCGAAAAGACGAAATCATCACCGCAGTGGGTACAGCATCCATCAGCACCCAACGTGGTGATACCGATGAAGAAAAACGCGTAAGAGCTATGCGAGCCTCGAAGGTTGAGGCATACCGGGAGCTCGCAGAGCAAGTCTATGGCTTACGAATCAGCGGGTTGACAGGGGTGGATGATCAAAGCCTGGGTGAAGATCGCAGCAATGGTGCTGTGGATGGCATCATTCGCGGAGCTGAGGTAGTTCGTAGCTATCCCGTCGGTGACAGTTACGTGACGGAAATGAGACTGGACCTGAAGAAAATGACCAAAATGAAGAGCTTCGGTGAATCCTATAACGTTCCAAGAAACGAGCAGATCATCTACTAACCGGGGAAACAGACTTGTTACACAGAAGCGGAGTTGCAGAGATGCAAGTCCGTTTTTTTGTTTCTTTGTAAGCAGGCCGATATCAGGCTTTGATGTTGGTTCCCAGTGTTTTGCGACCGGAAGCGACGCCCTCATTGGTGTAGGTCATCTCATGGTCTTTGATTGCCTGTTGGAAGAGGTTGCGGAGTTTGTGCATGCTGAGTTGAGCTCGCTGAAGTGCTTTTCCGTTTTCTTCGTTGAGCGCTTTGCACTGCGTCATTGCCGATTGGATGGACGCAATCTTTTCAGCGATTTCCGGGTCTGACAGCAACTCCCTGAATGAAGGCGTAGAAGCTAACACCTTATCTGTTTGCTGTATTTTAAGGATTTGGTCTAACTTTTCTTGTGCTGCACATTGAATCTGGCCCGCGTTACGAGAAGCAATGGCATCTGTTTCTTTACGTAACAGTTCCTCTAAACCGACAATGTTTTCGGTTTGGGTTTCGAGAAGTATTTTGATGCTTTCTTTACTCATACTACCAACAAAAGCGACGGTCGCGGTTATTGCATGTCTTTAAGCTCGTCTTCGAACTTCATAATGTTGGAAGCAAGCTTGTCTGCATCAATAGAATAGGAGCCGTCAGCAATGGCCTGCTTGATGCGGGCAACTTTTGCCGAGTCAAATTGTGGCTCACTGGCAAGCTGATTTTGCATTTGACCGATAGCTCGTCCTTCGCTGCTCAGTGAAACTGAATCACCTTTTGTGGTGCTGGTTTCAGAGGACTCGCGTGACACGGAACCTGACCGGGTTGTATCCTGATTGGTCTTCGAGGTCACGTAGGTCTGACCGGGTCGAAGTTGATTAATTCCTGGCATAGTAAGGCGCCTTTGCAAGTATAAAGATCTCAGTTAACCGTCTTATCGGCCACGCTTGACTCAACTTTAGCAAATAAACCGCATATTGTTAAAAATTAACCGATACTTCGCCTATGCCGGTCACAATTGCATCGACGATTCTGCGAGAGCGGGAGTTTCTTACTTTTATCTGCTCGCCAATTCCACCATCACTGAGGGCTGTGCCTTTGGTAATGATATTCAGTCCTTCCCCATTGGCCCTGATAATAACTTCATCATTGCGGCAGACCACACAAACGTCAAAACCGGATATGGGTTGTCCCATCCCCACAGATCGCTTGGTCCGAGCTCCGGCAATGTCACTGATATCATCAAAACTCTGGCCGCGCTGGAGCCGGCTTTCGACCAACTGAATGGATAAATCATCAGGAAGCAATATCATCCCCCGATCCAGTGGTCTCCTTGCTACCACGACAGGAGTGAACAGTTTTATTGCTACAGGAACATAGACTTGCCAACTGTGGTCGGGGCAGCTTACCTGGACGGTAACGGTAGAATTGAGTTTTTGCTTTCCTGGGATGACGGCTTTTAGCGGCGTGGGGCAAACTGTAAGGCGTAACCTGGGATCGATGTAGCCAGCTTCAATTTTGAGTTTTCCCAATGCAGGTTCTTCGACGACACTGCTGACAAATTCCTCGGCAGATTGACGCACCGCAGAGAAGGGATCGGTATTCGCGTAGGCCCAATTTGGGCTTAAGAAATAAAAAAAGGTGCCGATAATAATGCAGGCTTTGCGAAGAACGTTCATAATCAACAGACTACCTTGAAGGTAAAACAAGTGTCGCAGTCAGACGACAGGGCGTAAAAACCAAGGTTACGGTACTGGGTATCCTGAGCCCGGCACCACGCTACCAATCATTTGATAGACGATGGAGTTTCAGGTATGACGGGCGTTTTAGACTCGGTAAACCAACGTACGCAACTTGTGGGCCAAAACCGTCTTGAGTTGCTGACTTTCAAGCTGATGCGCAACCAACGTTACGGCATAAACGTATTTAAAGTCAAAGAAGTACTTCAATGTCCTCGACTGACTATGATGCCTAATTTGCACCCGTTGGTTAAGGGGGTTGCGCACATTCGTGGCCAAACAGTGTCGGTCATTGACATGAGCCTGGCAACAGGTGGCCGCCCGATTGATGACCCTGAAAACCGTTTCGTGATCATCTCAGAATTTAACCGTTCCGTGCAGGCATTTCTGGTTTCATCTGTTGAACGTATCGTCAACATGAACTGGGAGCATATCCTCCCACCACCAGACGGTACCGGAAAATCAAATTACCTGACTGCAGTGACAGAAATCGACGGCGAGCTGGTTGAGATTCTCGATGTAGAGAAAATTCTCAATGAGATCTCGCCGGTCAACGAAGAAATCAGCGAAGACGTTCAAGCGAAGATCCAGGATGTGCCTGCTGAGCAACCAAAGCTTGTACTTGTTGCTGATGACTCCAGCGTTGCCCGCCGTCAGGTGAAACGCGCTGTTGAAGGCGTTGGTTACGAAGTGGTTGTGGCAAAAGACGGCCGGGAAGCACTGAACATTCTGAAAGAGATGTCTGAAGAAGGTGATATCCAAAGCAAGCTCGCTATGGTCATTTCGGATATTGAAATGCCCGAGATGGATGGATACACACTGACGACAGAAATCCGGAAGGACCCGACATTAAGCCAATTGCACGTTGTGCTGCACTCATCCCTAAGTGGTGTGTTCAACGAGGCGATGGTACAGCGCGTTGGGGCCAATGCATTTATCGCTAAATTTGACCCTGATGAACTGGGTACCGCTGTACTCGACGCTGCGCTGAACTGATATTAATAACGAGTTCTAAATGACAAATATAACTATAAGTGATCAGCAGTATCGGGACTTCTGCCGGTTTCTCGAATCACAATGCGGTATTGTTCTCGGCGACAGCAAACAATATTTGGTCAGAAGCCGTTTGAGTCCGCTTGTCTCCCGACATGGCTCCCTTCCTTGGGTGAATTACTCACTCAGGTTATTTCCGGGCGTAACCGAGACTTGCGGGTCGCTGCCGTCGATGCAATGACAACAAACGAAACCTTGTGGTTTCGTGACGGATACCCCTTTGATGTATTGGCTAACAGGTTGCTGCCTGAACTTGGTGAGGGCAGACGTCCAATCAAAATTTGGTCTGCTGCAAGTTCATCGGGTCAAGAACCGTATTCTATAGCAATGACAGTTCTGGAAACCCAGGCCAAGAAACCGGGCTCAGTGAGCAGTGTCCAGGTTACAGCGACAGATATTTCCTCGACGATGCTGGCAAACTGCCGTACGGGTATTTACGACAGCTTGGCACTGGGAAGAGGTCTCTCGCCGGAGCGCAAGCGCACGTTTTTCAAAGACCTGGGCGACGGCCGGATGGAAGTGATGGATAACGTTAAGCGACTGGTTAATTTCCGCCACCAGAACCTGCTTGAAAGCTATTCACTGCTGGGTAAGTTCGACATCATTTTCTGTCGAAATGTTCTTATCTACTTTTCCGCAGACATTAAATCCAAGGTGCTTAACCAGATGGCTGCCAGCTTAAACCCCGGCGGTTACCTTATGCTGGGTGCGTCAGAATCGCTGACGGGTCTGACAGACAAATTTGAAATGGTCCGCTGTAACCCTGGCATCATTTACAAGCTTAAGTGAAGACACCTGTCTAACCCAAAAAAGCGGCACAGAAGTTGCCGCTTTTTTCTTGCCTGAAAACCCCAATCAAATCTTGGCACTGAAATTGCTTAGTTAACTTCAGAGATATTAGGAGGCGGCCAATGGCAATTTCATTTGATAAAGCACTGGGTGTTCATCAATACACTGTCGGAGTACGTGAAAAGCGTGCTGAAGTGCTTTCCAGCAACATTGCCAACGCAAACACCCCAGGCTACAAGGCGCAAGATCTCGATTTCAAACGCGCTCTGTCTGCGGCAACGTCAGGGGCAAACATTGGCCTCAGCCGAACTAACGATCGGCATATTGCTGCCTCTACAACGGTTGGCGGAGAGAAAATGTACCGCGTGCCGGACCAGCCGGATACCGGCGACGGCAATACCGTTGACATGCAAGTAGAACAAAACCTGTTCATGCAGAACGCGCTTGAGTACCAGGCTTCTCTGGATTTTCTCGGCAGTAAGTTCAAGAGTATGACCAAGGCATTGAAAGGAGAGTAATGGATGAGCCTGTTTAATGTATTCAACGTAACCGGGTCAGCGATGAGTGCTGAATCTGTTCGCCTGAACACAACATCCAGCAACCTGGCAAATGCTAACTCTGTGAGCAGCAGCGCTGCTGAAACTTACCGGGCCCGTGAGCCGGTATTTGCCGCAGAACTTAACCGGATTACCGGTGATCCAAATGCAATTCCGGTAAAGGTTTTGGGCGTGGTAGAAAGTGCCAAACCTTTGCTGGCTGAATATAACCCCGATCACCCGATGGCAAATGACGAGGCTATATTTATAAACCGAACGTAAATGTGATGGAGGAAATGGCAAACATGATTTCTGCATCACGTGCATATCAAACTAATGTCCAGGTCGCTGAATCGAGCAAGCAGATGCTGCTTCGCACGCTTCAGATGGGTCAATAAGGCAGGAGGATTAAAGCATGGCCGGCATTGAAGGCACTGGCTCTGGCAGCTTGTCCTACATCGATCAGCTGAAGAAAATGCAGCAGGAAAAGCTGCAGAAGGAAGCTGATAACGTAACGGGTCAAAAGGATCTTAATCAGGAGGATTTCCTTTCACTCCTGACCAAGCAGTTGTCACAGCAAGATCCGTTTAAACCTGTAAGTAACGACCAGATGATTGCCCAGATGGCGTCATTTGCGACCGTTGACGGCATTGGAAAAATGAATGAGCAGTTTGGCTCACTGAACTCTGCCATGACATCCAGCCAGGCGCTTCAGGCATCCTCACTGGTTGGCCGTGACGTTTTGGTTGCGGGCAAGTCCGCGATGAAAGGTGCCGGCGGTCTGGCTGCGATGGTGAAGCTTCCTCAAGCGGTCAACGACCTTATCGTCCGGGTTGAGAATGAACATGGACAGCTGCTCAAAACATTTGGCCTTGGGGCTAAGCCTCCGGGTGATCACCGTATTGAATGGGACGGCACCGATGATGCCGGCAATCCATTGCCTCCGGGCAAATACAATTTGAACGTCGGCGGTATGGTCGACGGAAAGGCCAAGGAATTTGACCTTTCAACCTATGCACATGTCAACAGTGTGCTTTTGGGCAAAGGTGACGGAAACGTCATGCTCAACCTCGCTGGTTTCGCCTCGCCTGTTAAGCTTGCCGAGGTACTCGAGGTCGGTAACGCCGATGTAGGCGATGTCAGCAAAAGTTAAGTGAGGAGAAGTCACAATGTCATTTAATATTGCATTGAGTGGTCTGGGTGCAGCCCAAAAGGACATGAACACCACGAGTAACAACATTGCCAATGCCAACACGTTTGGTTTTAAAGAATCCCGTGCGGAATTTGGTGATGTGTATTCAACCTCTATCTTCTCGAACGCCAAAACGACTAACGGTGCAGGTGTTCAAACGTCGGTTGTTGCACAGCAGTTTCATGAAGGTTCAAGTATCTATACCAACAACCCAATGGATCTGCGAATCAGTGGTAACGGCTACTTTGCGATTGCTAATGACCGCTTGCAGACATCCGATAACAACCTGACCCGGAACGGTGCTTTCCACCTCGACAAAGACAACTTTATTATCAACGCCGACGGTCAGTATTTGCTCGGTTACGGTGTTGATCAGCAAACCGGTGATGTAGGTTCGTATGAGCCAAAGGCGCTTGAAGTGCCGGATCAGTTTGGTCAGCCTCGCGCATCTTCCAACGTTGAAATCGGTCTGAACCTTCCGGCAGGTGCGGGAAGCAAAGATGTCGCACTCTTTAACCCGGCAGATCCTGACACATACAACAAAGCGACATCTACCACGATTTATGACAGCTTGGGTCAGGCTTACAAAATGACCACCTATTACGTCAAAGACAACACCGCGCCTAACCGTTGGGCTGCATTTTATACTGTCTCTGACGGCACCGGTGAAAAGCCGCTTAATGTTAATGGTGGTGGTGCATCCACCGCAACAGGCTTTACCGGCAGCACCATGGACTTCAATGCAGACGGCTCTATCAACAACATCAATGGCGGAAACCCGATCGTAACGCAAGATTTTGCTTCGGCGGGTATCGAAATGAATGGTGCAAACGGTGGTCAGACGCTGACGTTCAATTTTGACAACCCTACACAGTACGCTGCGCCGTTTGAATTGCGGAAGTTTACCGATGACGGTGCAACAACCGGCTATCTTGCAAAGGTTGATATCGATCCTAAGGGCACCATCGTTGCTACTTACAGTAACGGAGAGAACGTGTCTCTGGGACGTGTCGCCATGGTACGCGTTGCGGACCAACAGGGTCTCCAGCAGGTCGGAAATACCCAATGGCGAGTCAGCCAGGTTTCCGGTGACCCGGTATTTGGTGAAGCGATGCAAGGTTCATTCGGTCAGATCAAGAGTGGTACCCTGGAACAGTCGAACATCGATATGACTCAGGAGCTGGTAGACCTGATTACGGCACAGCGAAACTTCCAGGCCAACTCGCGGGCACTGGAGGTGGGTAACCAGATGCAACAAACTATCCTGCAGATCCGCTAACAGCAAATTCTTGCCTGTTTTGATTGCCGCTTGCATGCCAAGCGGCAATTTCCTTCCTGAAAGTGACAGAACTATCCGAGTTAATTCTTTAAAATCAACACAATAAACTATTGGCATAACTATTGCTTCATTGAGGTGAGAGAACCTTGAGAGAGCAAGAATATGGATCGTGCCTTATATCTGGCAATGAGTGGTGCAAAGCAGGATATGTATGCATTGCAGGTCAGAGCCAATAACCTCGCCAACGCCAATACCACAGGCTTTCGGGCTGACATGGAGCAGGCTCGCTCTATGCAGGCATATGGTGAGGGTTTGCCGACCCGTGTTTTTAGCATGACAGAACGTCCGGGCTACAGTTTCCGCCAGGGCTCCACCATTACAACTGGCCGAGATCTTGATGTTGCTATCGAAGGCGAGGGCTGGATTGCTGTGTTGGATGGTACCGGCCAGGAAGGGTACACCCGTGCCGGTCACCTGAAAATTGACCAGACGGGCATTTTGCAAAACGACTACGGTCAGTCAATTCTGGGTGACAACGACGCACCTATTATCGTGCCATTGCCGATCAGCAAGATTGAAGTGGGCAAAGACGGCACGGTTTCTGTTCTCCCTCAAGGCGCGCCGGCTGAAGCCATCGAAGAAATCGGACGAATCAAACTTGTCCGTCCTGACAATCGCCAGTTGTTCAAAGATAACAACGGTGTATTCAAGCCAATCCAACCGGGTGCCGTATTTGATGCTGATGCAAGCGTGACACTGCTGAGCGGTGCGCTTGAAGGCAGTAACGTCAATCCTATTGAAGAGATGACCAGCCTTATTGACCTCCAGCGTCATTTTGAAATGCAGGTCAAATTAATGAAAACCGCAGAAGAGCTGGATCAGGCCTCTGCGTCACTGATGCGTCTGGGCTAACGGAATATTTGGAGAGTTAAGGTATGCAACCAGCACTTTGGGTAAGTAAAACCGGTCTAGATGCACAGCAAACCAACATTGCGACCATTTCGAACAACCTGGCTAACGCCTCAACGGTTGGCTATAAAAAAGCGCGCGCCGTTTTTGAAGACCTTTTTTACCAGAACATTAACCAGCCGGGCGGCCAGTCTTCCCAGAATACCGAGCTGCCCAGCGGTTTGATGCTGGGTGCCGGTTCGAAAGTTGTCGCGACCCAGAAGGTTCATACCCAGGGCAATGTTCAGACCACAAACAACTCGTTGGATGCCATGGTGGAAGGCCACGGTTTCTTCCAGATTCTGATGCCGGACGGCAATATCGGCTACACCCGCAATGGTCAGTTCACCCTCAACGATGAGGGAACCATTGTCACTTCCGGTTCCGGGTATCCCCTCGAACCTCAGATTGTCGTTCCTGATGATGCTGTAAAAATTACCATTGCTACTGATGGTCAGGTTTCTGCCCGTATTCGTGGCCAGCAGCAGGATGCCATCCTGGGCCAGATTACCTTGTCTGATTTCATTAACCCGGGCGGTCTTGAGCTATCGGCCAGAACCTGTTCTTGCCAACCGGTGCAAGTGGTGATCCGCAGGAAGGTGTTCCGGGTGTTGACGGCATGGGGCTATCCGCCAGTCCATGTTGGAGACATCGAATGTGAACGTGACCGAAGAGCTGGTCAACATGATTGAAGCGCAGCGGGTTTATGAGATGAACTCAAAAGTCATCTCAGCCGTTGACCAGATGCTCAGCTATGTTAATCAGCAACTGTAAGGAATGAATGAAATGATCAACCTGTCAGCGAACAAACCATCATCCCTGGCGAAACAGCTGCTGGTATGCTTTGCGGCGGTTGTTATGTACGGCTGTGCAGTACCGGATATTGGAACTGATGTGGAGCAGGCAACCACAACGACCGATGCGGTTGAAGGAAATACCAACCAGGGTGGTGGCATTTTGGATTCCCTGCGTCGCCGTGAAGATGCTGTAGCGGGGGATCCTGCCTGGGTGCCGATTCGCCCACAGCGTCAGCCGGAACATTATGCCACTGCAACCGGCTCACTGTTTAACTCTCAACAGCTTCATAACCTGTACGATGACACCAAACCACGTCTTATCGGTGACATTGTTACTGTCATGCTGGAAGAGAAAACCCAGGCTAAAAAGAGTGCCAGCTCTGATCTGAACAAGAAAAATGACCTGAGTATGGACCCACTGGAGCTTGGTGGTAAAGCGATGGAAATTGGCGAGTACAATCTTTCCTACGCGGTGAAAAATGATAACAAGTTCTCCGGTACCTCCAGCGCAGACCAGAGTAACAGTATTTCCGGGTCAATCTCTGTTGAAGTGGTTGATATTATGCCGAACGGTAACCTGATGGTGCGTGGTGAAAAGTGGCTAACACTGAACACCGGCGATGAATATATCCGCCTGAGCGGGACCATACGTCCAGATGATATCCAGCCGGATAACACGATTGCCTCCAACCGGATCTCAAATGCTCGCATCCAGTATTCGGGTACCGGAGACCGCCAGGATACGCAAGAGCAGGGCTGGTTGGCACGATTTTTCAATGTGACCCTCTAACAGGTTTTCAGAGGCGGAGTTTTGACACATGAATTGGGCTAAAGCGATTGCGGCAGCACTGATACTCTTTTCCCTTCCCGGCCATGCGGCGCGCATCAAAGATGTGGCGGACGTAGCTGGTGTGCGGAGTAACAGCCTTGTGGGCTATGGCCTGGTGGTCGGTTTGCCGGGTACAGGGGAGTCATCATCTCCGTTTATGGACCAAAGCTTCAATTCACTGCTTAAAAACTTCGGCATTCAATTGCCGCCTGGCACTAAACCAAAGACGAAAAACGTTGCCGCAGTGGTCGTGAATGCAGAGATTCCCGCGTTGCCAAGCAGGGGCAAAGAATTGATGTCACTGTCTCATCTATTGGTACCGCCAAAAGCCTGCGTGGTGGCGAATTGCTGCAAACCTTCCTTAAGGGCCTTGACGGTAAAATTTATGCTGTTGCACAAGGCAGCCTGATAGTCGGCGGTTTCAGCGCTGAAGGAGCGGACGGCTCTAAACTCATTGGTAATACGCCAACCGTAGGGCGTATCAGCGGTGGCGCAACCGTCGAGCAGGAAATCCCGAACCCGTTTGCCCGGGGTGATTATCTGACTTTCAACCTGCAACAACCTGATTTCACCACGGCACAACGCATGGCTGATGCCATCAACCAGTTCCTCGGTCCTGACATGGCCTCAGCGACCGATTCGACGTCTATCCGTGTCAGGGCGCCGCGAGATGTGGGGCAGCGAGTGGCATTCTTGTCCACCATCGAAAACCTTGAATTCAACCCTGCTGAAGGCAGTGCCAAAATTATCGTCAACTCCCGTACCGGTACTATTGTTGTCGGTCAGCATGTCCATCTTAAACCGGCTGCCATCACCCATGGTGGCATGACTGTCTCTATCAAGGAGAACCTGAAAGTCAGCCAGCCAAATGCACTTGCAGGCGGTAATACCGTTGTCGTGCCGGATTCGGATGTGCAGGTCAAAGAAGAAAAAGGCCGGATGTTTAACTTCCAGCCCGGGGCAACCCTTGATGATCTTGTGCGTGCAGTCAACAGCGTTGGTGCCGCCCCCTCCGATTTAATGGCTATTTTGCAGGCGCTTAAGCAAGCCGGTGCCATTGAAGGGCAACTGATTGTCATTTAAGGAGCCTGACGATGAAATCACCTGCTGACATTGGATTTATTCAGGACATTGCCTCTCTGGACACACTGCGCCAGCAAGCGCAGAAAGGGGGCGATGACGAGAAAGCGGCGCTTCATGCAGCAGCAAAGCAGTTCGAAGCGCTGTTTACCCAGATGCTCTTCAAGTCGATGAGAAATGCCAACAAGGTGTTTGAATCAGACTTGGTAGACAATCGTACGAGCAAGTTCTATGAGCAGATGGCTGATGAGCAATTAGCCTCCAACCTCAGCCAAGAGGGCTCTTTGGGGCTTGCTGACCTGATTGTCCAGCAACTCTCCGGTGATAAAGACAAACATCCCCAGGCGGTAATGCGAACTGCCGCTGTTGACAGTGCATTGCGTCTCCCCATTAAGGAACAACAGGCGGCAGAAGCTGCTGACAATGCACTGGCAGAAGTACAACGCTTGCGCCGCCAGATGCAGGTTCCGTTGGAAGCTCGGCAACAAACGCCTAAGCAAACCGAGAGCTTTGACTCACCAGAAGCATTTGTTGCCGGCTTGAGCCCCTATGCGAAAAAAGCCGCAAGGGCATTGGGTGCCGATCCTGCAATAATTCTGGCGCAGGCCGCGCTGGAAACCGGTTGGGGGAATAAGGTTATCAATAATGCAGGGCGTTTCAGTCATAACCTTTTCAATATTAAGGCAGATTCGCGTTGGGCTGGCCCAAAGATGGCGACGAAAACCCTGGAAGTGTATGACGGTATCCCGGTTCAGGAAACCGCAGCATTTCGTTCTTATAATTCCTACCAGGACAGCTTCGACGACTACGTTTCCTTCCTTCATAACAACCCTCGGTACAGTGAAGCACTCAAATCTGCCGCTGACCCGAGCCAATTTATCCGCGGATTACACCAGGCCGGTTACGCGACTGACCCTAACTACTCGGATAAGGTCATGCGGGTATTCGACAAAGTGAAGGAAATTATGCCGCAGTAAGCGGCATTTTTCTTGAAGCAACGCCTTGCCTCTCTTCTGTTTTCTCCCTTTTTTCACCTTGTAACGCACTGTAAAATATCTATAAAAACTAGTGGCTCGATAATTGCATTTGCTTTGGGTAGTTTGATGTTTGCCGCTTGGCGGCAAACCGCATGACCCGGAGGAATAATGGGGTTTGATCTTCTCAATTTGGGTGCGCAGGGCGTCCTGACTGCACAGCGCCAGCTCAATACAACCGGCCACAACATCAGTAACGTCAATACTGAGGGTTACAGCCGGCAGATGGTTGAGCAGGCGACCAATGCGCCGCAATACTGGCAGATCAGAACTGGGGGACAGGTGTTCGCGCTATTGCCGTACGCCGCAACTATGACCAGTTCGCCGTCAATGAAATGAATTTGGCCACCACAACGCACAACTACGCAGCGGACCGGGATACCCAACTGGCTCTGTTGAACGATGTTATGGCGAACTCAGCCAGCAAAATTCCTGACAATATCAACGACTTTTTTGGCGCGGTAAAGGCGTTGGCAGATACGCCAAACGATATGGGTTCCCGGAAAGTCGTGCTTGAGAAAGCCAAACTCAGTGCGGCTGCGCTCAATGATATCCAGCGTATTGTCCAACAGCAGTCATTTGACACCACTGAGCAAATCCATGCGATGACCCAGCGAATCAACCAGATTGGTAAGGAGCTGGTGGAAGTACACCACACGATGATTCGTACTCAGGGGCACAGCAATGACCTTATGGACCGCCATGACAAGCTGATAAAAGAGCTTTCCCAATACACCAAAGTAACAGTCACACCCAGGGAAAATGACGGTTTGTATAACGTCATGATTGGTAATGGACATATGTTGGTCTCGGGCACCCAATCAAGCACCCTGACAACGCTGGATGGCAAGCCTGACAGTGCCCGGACACAGTTGGCGCTGGTTGAAGGCAAGAGTGTCAAAGCGATTTCCAAGTCAGATGTTGGAGGAAAGCTTGGTTCGCTGTTTGAATACCGGGACCAAACCATACCCATGGTGCAAGATGAGCTCGGCCGAATTGCGGTAGGTTTTGCTCAGTCGTTGAATGGATTGCAGAATCAAGGCTTTGATCTCAATGGGGAAGTGGGGCGAAACATGTTCACCGACTTCAACAATGACGCCATCGCGGCAAACCGGGTCATTAAAAGTGGCGACTCAACGGCCGATATCAAAGTATATATCGATGATTTGCGCGCACTGAAAGGCGGGGACTACACCCTGTTCTTTGACGGCAGTGGTTATTCATTGACTAAACCCGATGGAAATAAGCTGGCTGTTGCCCCAACGGGCACGCCGCCAACCTTTGAAGTTGATGGCTTGCGCGTGCAGGTTGATGCCGGTCTGTCACCTAATGAGAAAGTATTTATTCGGCCGGTTCGCAACGCGGCAAATGAAATCCGCGTCACTATGGATCACGGTGAACAGATTGCCACACAAAGTGTTATCAGTTCCGCTTCACGCCTTCTTGGCAATGCAGAACTGAAAATCAGTGCAAAGGGTGCTCAAAGTGAATTCCAGGTCGTGGTTTCCCCGGATGCTACCCAGTTTGCGGTGTTGGACAAAAATGGCAGCGTACTGGTTGCGCCTCAGTCCTATCCGCCGGCAGGCCCGGTGAACGTTAACGGGACCGTGTTTGAACTGAGTGACGGTGCTGAACCTGAAGATGTGTTTGCTGTCAGCCTTAACCCGGTTGATGGTGATAACGGTAACCTGATGCTGATGCAACGGCTTCAGACCCAAAAGTTTATGAACGATGGCCGTTCGACGATCGTGGATGTATTTGAAGGCCTGAATACCGAAGTTGGTATGCAGAAAAACAGCTTCCAGCGTATGCGCGAAGTGACCGGTGTTGAGCTTCAGGAGCAGAGAGCCGGGTTGCAGAAGTGTCCGGGGTTAACCTGGATGAAGAGGCCGCGAACATGATGAAATTTCAGCAGGCTTATATGGCGTCATCGCGAATTATGTCCGCTGCTAACGAAGCCTTTGAGCAGCTTCTCAACGCCACCCGCTAGGAGACTGAACAATGATTAGCAGACTTGCCAGTTTTCACAATTATCAGTCGGTGTCCAATGACATTATGCGACAGCAGGTCCGTGTCCAGGACACGCAAAGTCACCTGGCGTCGGGAGAGCGGGTAAGCAGCGCGGGTGATGATCCTCTGGCTTCTGTTTATATCCAGAACTTCCATCAGCAGGACAAGCAGCTGGACCAGTACGTCGAAGCGATTACACTGGCCCGTAACCGGCAGAACCGGGAAGAGATAACTCTTGCCGAGGCAGAGCAACTGGTGGATTCCGCCAAGCGCAAAACCATGGCGATCATCAACGGCTCTTTGTCTAAGGAAGACCGCGTTGCCCATCGTCAGGATCTTGAAGGGTTGTTTGATGGCTTTATGAACCTGGTGAACACCAAGGATGAGTCTGGCAACTTCCTGTTTTCAGGAACCAAAGCCAGTACCCAGCCATTCTACCGGGATACCCAGAATAATGTTCGCTATGTCGGTGACAGCTATTTCCGCTCCGCCCAGGTTGCGCCTGCCGTAGAGATTGCGGTGAGCGACCCGGGTGACAAACTGTTCCTTGAAATCGACAACCCGTACGGAGACTACCAGCCGGACTACAACCTCAAAGAAGGTTCATTGTTGTTGATTTCCAACGCCGTCAACACCAATGATGCAGATAACTCACAGTACAATGTGAGCTTCAAGGACAATAATGGCGTCATGATGGCTGAAGTGTACCAGAATGGCAGCCAGGTACAGTCGGCGCCTTACGATCCGCAAAACGGTGTGCAATACAACACGCTGAATGTCCGGTTTGAAGGGGAAATGCTTGACGGGGATTCTGTCGATTTAACTCGCCAGGATAAAGTCAATCCGTTTGATGCGTTCCGGAAAGCAATTGCGCTGACGTCCAAAGACAACAACGATGCCTCTGCAAACGCAGAGCTCCAACAGGCAACTGCCGAGTTTACCGCTGCATTCAAACACCTGAACAAAGCGCGCTCAGAAGTGGGCTCGCGTTTGCAAACATTGGATCGTCAGGACGATATGCACAAGGATTATAAGCTGGTACTCAACAAATCCCTGGGGACTCTTGAGGATCTGGATTACTCAAAGGCTGTCATTGACCTCAATGAAAACATGGTCGCACTGCAGGCTTCTCAACAGGCCTTTGCCAAAACCAAAGATCTGACACTCTTCAATTACATTTAAACGGGCAGTTTTTCCTGTTAAAGACAAAAATCCCGGCGGACCCAAGGTCAGCCGGGATTTTTATTCCCGGTTAATTCCGGTTAATTCCGGTTAATTCCGGTTAATCGAAAGGGCTTCGTTAAGGTCTCCGGTTTCAATGTATCGGTTGACTGAGGCAGAAATGGCTTTTACGACATCGAGCTTGTTCGGAACGAGCGGCGGGTAGATAAACCCGATCTCTTTGCTTGTGTGCAAACATTCGGGTTGGAATGGATCAGAGTCGTGCTTGCCAAAGAAAAACACAAAACATGGCGTGTCCGTTGCGCTGGTTAACATATGCACAGCCGTGCCTGCTGAGATGACGAGATCCAGGTTTTCAATCAGTGCCGCTGTGCCGGCAAAGTCATCCTTCAGATCCAAATCGTCAAAAACAAGGACTTCGCGACCGGTAGCGCGCTTGATTCTGTCCAGCTCATCTTTGCAGTCCCCGTATTGCAAGTTAACAAAAATGGCATCCGGAATGCTTTGTACCAGTGCTGTTACGTCTTTTATACCGAGGTAATAAAAATTACGGGAAGCTGCCGCCATCCCACTTCGCCAGCAAAGGCCGATAACCGGTCTTCCACCATGTTCAGCTTTAAGTGCTGCAATGCGTTGCCGCCAGATTGATGTCAAATTTGCCGGCGTGCAAATCCAGCTGTCTTGATCCACATGTTGGCCTGATGCCTCATAAACCATCTTGGCCAAACTGCCGGCAGCAACCCAGTGTGTCATTTCATGGGTTACCTCTTCAGGTAAGTGAATAGGAACACCTGGTTGGCGTTTGATACCAAAGAAGTGTGCTTTCGGATAAGCGGCAGAAAGAATAGGGATCAATCTGGGTTCACAGCCACATACACCTTTTTAGAGCGCTCCAGAACGAAGTTCAGGTTGTGATAGTAGCGTATCTCGTCACCAACCCTTGCTCGGACATCACCAGAACGATGGCATCATGCAGTCCGGTGTCCAAACAGGTGTATTACCGGCGGCTTTCAGGCGCAAACCGGCATCAATACCCCGTTCATTTGCCTCATAATGTTTATCCCATTGTTTCAGGGTTTTGTAGATGAACGTCAGGTTAAATGCCGCTTCATGATCTTCCGGGTTGGCGCGGGTATAGGCGGAAATCATCTCCAAGGCTTCTTCCGGGTATCCCTGGTACCACTTGAGCTCTGCAATAAAGGTTTTCAGCTTGCTGACTTTTTCCGGTGGAACGTTTGAAAGTGCTTTAATAAGGGCGTTTTCACACTCGGACAAAGAGGCAGGAGTGAAATTCTGCCGCTGGCGATAATCCAAAAACATCGCTTCGGAACGAATAAAATAAACCAGAGGCTGCGCGGGGTTGATTTTCAACAAGGCATCCGCCGTTTCCTTTACTTTTACCCAATTTTTTTCGCTTGAGTAGATATTCAAAAGTCGGCGCAACAACGATTCATCATCAGGGCATTGTTTAATGGCATTGATGCAATGCGCCCTGCCTCCGGCAACAAAGAGAGACTGACTTCGCAATCAACCAGATGCCTGGTGACTTCAATTTTGTCGTCGGCCGTGTTGAGTGCAAGAAGGAAAGATTGCCGGGCTTCAGGGAGATTATCTTTGGTTGTTAACAGCTTCCCTTTTTCCACTAACGCAGCTGCGTGGGTTGGGGCAATGGCCAATATGGCTTTAAGTAATGTTTCTGCCTGATCAATATTTCCGGTCTGTACCAACTGCCTTACAGCCTCAAGGGTCGCCAGTATTTCATTTTCAACAGCCGCATTTTTATCTGCGAGCGTTTCAGCAGCTTTTGCTGTTCTCCGGCTTTCCGCCCGGTTGCCGATCTTTGCGGTAAGAGTTTGCCGCATAGCCAATAACTCTTGGTTGCTGGGATTATGGGAAAGAAGCAGCTCAACCCACTCCATAGCTTCAAGGTTTTTGCCCTGCTCTTTAAGTACAACGGCCAAATCATACAGAACGGAGGGATCTTCCGGGGCTAAGTCAGCCGCGCGGCGTAAACGTTTTTCAGCTTTAGGGTAGAGGCCCGCTTCGCTGTCTAGCACCGCGAGCACTTGCAATACGGGAATCGCATCGGGAGCCATTGCCAGAATTTCTTCAAAAACAGCCCTGGCATCGGCTTTTAAATTTCGTTGGTATAAAGAGACGCCATGCTGAAAGGCCTGCTCAAGAGTTAGTTTGGAAGAGTTCTCAGTCATGGATGGATCCGGAGAAATGATGGTTATAGGTAAAGGTGAGGCAAGTATTGTGCCTGAAAAGATCTCATTTATGTCTACAATAAAGAAATAAAATGGCAAGATAAGACCATTGCCGCTTGCCCGGAACATATTGATATTAAGGCGGAATGTTGCCGCATGTATCATTATTGAAATCTTAATTATAGATTTAACTTATTGAATATTTTAAGAATCTGAAAGTTGGCACAGTAGTTGTATGTATCTCTGTGAAACGGCAAAGTTACCGGTGTTAACATTCCGATACGTTGCCGGCCTATTAACAATGATGTTCTAGCTGGTCCCGCTACACCACATTTTCAGCTTGTTGCGGGTAGGCTGTTTCGCGAACTTAAGCGAAAGTCAAAGGAGAGCAAAATGGGTGTAACAGTAAACACCAACGTGTCTGCGATGACTGCGCAGCGTTACCTGAATAAAGCGACAGGCGAGCTCAACACCGCAATGGAAAGGTTGTCTTCCGGTAGCAAAATCAACAGTGCTAAAGATGACGCAGCCGGTCTTCAGATTTCAAACCGATTGGTCGCTCAGGCCCGGGGTTTGGATGTGGCAATGCGAAATGCTAACGACGGCATCTCTATTGCTCAGACAGCTGAAGGCGCGATGCAGGAATCGACCAATATTCTTCAACGTATGCGCGATCTGTCTCTGCAGTCTGCCAACGGCGTTAACAGTAACTCTGAGCGCAGTGCTATCCAGGAAGAGATGGCTGCAATGCAGGACGAATTAAACCGTATTGCTGAAACCACGTCTTTTGGTGGCCGTAAACTG
This sequence comes from Photobacterium sp. JCM 19050, assembly GCA_001310455.1. Lineage (GTDB taxonomy): Bacteria > Pseudomonadota > Gammaproteobacteria > Enterobacterales > Vibrionaceae > Parasalinivibrio. Next base: position 73,559 of record BAXG01000009.1, on the reverse strand, counting down.
TTGAACGGTTCTTTCGGGGAAACGGCCTTCCAGATCGGTGCGGATTCCGGTGAAGCTATCATCATGGGCCTGACAAGTATCCGTGCGGACGACTTCCGTATGGGCGGCTCTGAGTTTAGTGGTACCGTTTCTAAATCTGCCAACTGGGGGGTTTCGGGCTCTGCGGCTACACTGGTGATGAGCTTTACCACCAAGTCCGGCGAAGCTATCAGCCTGACCGTGAATGCCAAAACCGGTGATGATATCGAAGAAGTGGCAACATACATCAACGGTCAAACAGACAAGCTCGAAGCTTCAGTTGATGAGAATGGCCAGCTCCAGGTCTTCGTTGATGAGCCAAACCTGACAGGTAATCTGACCTTTGGTGGTGGACTTGCTGCCTCACTGGGTCTCACAACCGGTGCCGGTACTCAAATTACTGCGCAGGACCTGAATGTCGGTACTGTGGGTGGAGCTCAGATGGCCGTGGGCGTTATTGACTCTGCGCTTCGCTACATCGACAGCCAGCGTGCTGATTTGGGTGCGAAGCAAAACCGTCTGTCTCACACCATCAGCAACCTGGCAAATATCAAAGAAAACGTCTCCGATTCTAACAGCCGAATCCGCGACACTGACTTTGCCAAAACGACCACAGAACTCACGAAGAAGCAGATTCTGCAGCAATCAAGTACATCGATTCTGGCTCAGGCGAAGCAATTGCCACAAGCCGCGCTCAACCTTCTCCAGTAATCTCTGCCTTACATCCATACCCTTTAAGCGGCCTCTTCAGGTCGCTTTTCTTTTGTGTAATTTCAGCCACCTAAGAAATTTTTTTCAGAAAATTCGTAAAGTCTTCTTTGATATCGCCGATAAGGTTATTGCAACGGTTATTCGAGGCAATATGCGGCAAAAAAAATGCCGAAATTTTTCTTAAAGTTATTGCCACCCTTGCCGCTACATCAGGTAACACAGCGAAAATTGGTTTTTCCTGGTGAGCTGGGCAAAGCCGAATTAGAGATACAAAGGAGATCATTATGGCGATTACAGTGAACACTAACGTGTCTGCGATGACTGCTCAGCGCTACCTGAACAACTCGACAGATGCCCTGAACAAATCTATGGAACGCCTGTCTTCAGGTTTCCGCATCAACAGTGCAAAAGATGACGCAGCCGGTCTGCAAATCTCTAACCGACTGATTGCACAAAGCCGTGGTTTGGATGTTGCAGTACGTAACGCCAACGATGGTATCTCAATGTCACAAACTGCAGAAGGTGCGATGGAAGAATCCACCAGTATCCTGCAGCGTATGCGTGACCTGTCTCTGCAGTCTTCTAACGGTGTAAACAGCACTGACGAGCGTAAAGCTATCCAGGAAGAAGTGGTAGCACTGCAAGACGAACTGAACCGTATCGCCGAAACAACATCTTTCGGTGGACAGAAGCTGCTTAACGGTACTTTCGGTACTCGTGCATTCCAGGTGGGTGCGGATGCCGGTGAAGCAGTAATGATGGAATTCAAGAACATCCGCGCTGATGAAAAAGCGATGGGTGGTGATGTTTACACCGGTACTGTAGGCGCATCTGCAGGCTGGACTGCATCAGCTAACACGCTGTCAATCACTGTTTCCGGCAACACTGTAGCTGTGAACCTGAAAGCCGGTGATGACATCGAAGAAGTGGCAACCCTGCTCAACGGTAACTCTGACGGTAACTTCAGTGCATCTGTCACTGAAGACGGTAAGCTGCAAGTTGTGACTAACTCAGATGCCACTGTTGCATTTGGTGGTGCGGCTGCGACTTCTCTGGGTATCGCCGTGGGTTCTAAGAGCGCACAAACTATCCAGGACGTTGATGTAACGTCGGTAGGTGGCGCACAGAAAGCGGTTGGCCTGATTGATAACGCGCTTCAATATATTGACTCAGAGCGTGCTGATTTGGGTGCGAAACAGAACCGTCTGTCTCATACTATCGGTAACCTGAACAACATTAACGAAAACGTAAGTGCGTCTAACAGCCGAATCCGTGACGTAGACTTTGCGAAGGAAACAACGCAGATGACCAAGTCTCAGATTCTGCAGCAGTCTGGTATGTCTATCCTGGCACAAGCCAAGCAAGCACCATCAGCTGCGTTGAGCTTACTGGGTTAAGTAAGGTTCAACTCTCCAAATGGCGGGCTAGTTTCCCGCCATTTGGTGCAATTGTGAGGTGATAACGATGGATATTTCATCTTATTCTGCCACTTCGAATGCACCCGGAGCCCAAACACAGCGCGACGCCTACTCTGGTGGTACAAATGTTGCTAGAGGTAGACCACACGCTGAAGGTGCATTGGCGACGCAGCAAGGAAGTAGTGCTGCGCACCAGGCAATGAAGACTGAATCGGGTAGAGTAGTACGAGCCAGTGAAAACATTGCAAAAGTTGAAACCCTGAAGCGTGAGCAATTAGAAAAGATGATGGAACACCTTGATGAGTTCGTTTCATCAATCAACAAAGGGTTAGCTTTCAAACTTGACGAAGATACCGGCCGAAGCATTATTACCGTTTACGAAAAACGCAGCGGTCAGGTCATTCGTCAGATTCCTGAAGAGGAAGTACTGGAGCTTGCAAAACAGCTGTCCGGTCACGCTAGCGGGCTGGTAACAGAAACCGTGTAGTGAGAGGTTAAAAATATGGGCTTAAGTGCTTCGGGGCTGGCGACAGGCCTGGACATTAACAGCATGGTCAATCAGTTGGTACAGGCCGAGCGCGCGCCTCGCCAAAAGAGTATTGACAACAAACTTGCTGAAGTTGAAACCCATATCAGTGCTTACGGGCGTTTAAAAGAATCGCTCGACAGCATGAAACAACTCATGAGCGACTTCCGGTCGGATGGCAATTTTGCTGCCAGAAAAACCACGACCTCTGATGAAGATACCCTTACCGGCGAGGCGTCGAAAGATGCAGCTCCCGGTAATTATTCCATTGAGGTGTTGAAGCTTGCTTCAGCACACAAACTTGTTTCATCCCCCTTTGCAGAAAACCAAGTGTTCGGTGCCGGTAAGCTGGAAATCAGCCTTGGCAACCGAAGCATGTCCATTGATGTCACCGATCCCAATGCCAAGCTTGAAGATGTGGTGACTGCTATAAACAGCGCGCCTTCTAATCCCGGTGTACAGGCCTCACTTATTCAGGACGAGAACGGAACACGCTTGACGTTTTCCAGCGACAAGCAAGGGGACAAAAACCACATCAAAGTGTCGGTCAATGCCGGCATTGGCAGCCCTTACCAACAATTGGTATTTGACGCTGGTGCGGTATCCAACCCGATGCAGCAAATGCAGGCGGCCAGTGATGCTCAAATACGGATTGACGGGCTGGTGGTTGCAAACAGTTCCACGAACACATTTTCAGATGTTATCAAGGGTGTTGATTTGACTGTCGAAAATTTGACGGTCAACAAACCCGTCAAGTTTAACGTTGATTTCGACAAAGAAGCGGTCAAAGGTGCGCTGAAAAAATTTGTCGATGCCTACAACGGCTACTACGAGCTTTCCAAAAATCTCAGCCGCTACGACCAGGAAAACCAGCAAGCCGCTCCCCTCACTGGTGACAGCACCCTGCGGAGTGCAACGAGCCAATTACGGCGATTGTTTGCCTCCCCGCTTGAAGATGTTACGTCTTCATTCAAAACACTGAGTGAAATTGGTATTTCCACAACCCGAGAGGCAATCTGGAAATTGACGACGATATGCTCTCCAAGCAGCTTCAGCAAAATTTCCCTGACTTCCAGGCGTTCTTTGCCGGTCCGGATGGTTTTGCGAAGAAACTTGAAGACGTCATCCATAATTTCACTGGCTATTCAGGTTCAATCCAGAATCGCGAAAACACACTGACCGAGACACGTCGTCGGCTCAATGATGAGCAGGAAACGCTGGATCGCCGCATGAAGCAACTGGAGTCCCAGACGCTGGATAGGTTCAGGGCGATGGAAAGCGCGGTTTCAAAGATGCAATCGCAGCTGGGTGCAATGATGAGTATGATGCCGGGTGGTCAATAACCGATGCCGACACAACTTTATGATGCATTGTCACAGTTGGATCAGAAATTGCTTCAGATAATTGACAGCGACGTTATTGACGATAACCAGCTATCTGCGCTTTTGACCGAAAGGGAAAAGTTAATTAAAAAAATTCAGTCTTCTCCTACAGACGATGTTGATGTCTGGCAGGAGGCGACGGAAAGAACCAAGTTTTTGTTGTCCCGGTTGACTACGTTGCGGGATGCGACCGGTAAAGAAGCGGGGAAGCTGGTTCGGGGACGGCGTTCAGTTGAGATATACAAGAAGTTCCAGTAAGTGAGGACGAATATGAGAGGGTCACTGCAAGCCTATAAGAAGGTCTCTGTAGACAGCCAACTGACAGCAGCATCACCGCACAAAGTGATTCAAATGCTGATGGGCGGAGCTATTGAGCGCCTGATTCAGGGTAAAGCGGCCATGCTGCAGAATAACTTTGCCGTTAAAGGCGAGCGCTTGGCAAGGCATTAGATATTGTCGTGAACTTACGCGGTTGCCTGTCAATGGATGACGGCGGTGACATTGCCCAGAATCTTGATGCACTTTACGATTTTATGATCCGCCAAATTTCGCTGGCCAATGTTCAGAATGATCCTGAACCGATTGATGGTGTTATCGACATTCTGCGTGAAATTAAGTCAGCTTGGGACCAGATCCCACCCGAATTCCACCATGTCGCGGAAACGCAGCCTTCCTAACATTTTGTATTTAATACATTGTGTTTGCACTGGAGTCACACCTTAGTGTGGCTTCGGTTGCCTTATCCTGAGCATCAATTACAATAGCGCTTTGTTTTGCTGCCGCGCGAACTAAGCACTGCGCTAAACAACAGTATCAGGGTATTAAGGCAGAGACACGATTATAAGATGCATGGTTTAGCAAAGGTTCTGGTAATCGACGATGACCCCCAATTTCGTCATGACCTTGGAGTGATCCTTAACTTCATCGGGGAGCACTACAGGCTAGCTTCTTCTGCTGATTTGGCTGACAGTCTCTGGGAAGAAAATTGGGCGCTTTGCCTGATTGGACACATCCATTCTCAAAAAAAACTGGGCGAGCTCCTTGATAATCTCGCTATCAACAGTCACATCCCCGTCATTGCTCTTTCTGTACACGACCAAATTCTCAGTGGGATGAGTAACTACGTTGGCGAGCTGGAACTGCCGCTGAACTACCCGCAGCTTTCCGATGCTTTTCGTCACTGTCAGGAGTTTTCCGGCAAGCGCGCATTCGATATTCCCCAACTGGCTCAAAAAAACACACTTTTTCGTAGCATGGTTGGCCGCAGTGACAAGATTAGCGAAGTTCGCCGTCTTGTGGAGCAAGTGGCCACATCTGAAGCCAGCGTATTGATTCTGGGTGAGTCAGGCACAGGTAAAGAAGTTGTCGCCCGTAACATCCACTACCACTCAAGTCGCGGACAGGCCCATTTGTACCTGTGAACTGTGGTGCTATTCCGGCCGATCTCCTTGAGAGTGAGTTGTTCGGTCATGAGAAAGGCGCATTTACCGGGGCGATTACGGCGCGTAAAGGGCGCTTTGAACTGGCCGAAGGCGGTACGCTGTTCCTGGATGAAATTGGCGACATGCCGATGCAGATGCAGGTAAAACTGTTGCGGGTTCTTCAGGAGCGCAGTTTTGAGCGTGTTGGTGGTAACAAAACCATCAAGGTAGACGTGCGTGTTGTTGCGGCAACTCACCGTAATCTGGATGAAATGATTGCCGAGGGCACCTTCCGGGAAGACCTCTTCTATCGCCTTAACGTATTCCCGATTGAGATGCCGCCGCTGCGTGATCGTTTGGAAGACATTCCTCTGCTGGTGCATGAGTTGATGGCACGCCTCGAAGCTCAGGGCGGCTGTCCGATTCATTTCTCACCTCGCGCAATCACGTCGCTGATGGAGCATGAGTGGCCGGGAAATGTGCGTGAACTGGCTAACCTTATCGAGCGCTTGGTGATCCTCTATCCAGGACAGGTTGTTGATGTTAACCACCTGCCGAGCAAGTACCGTTACAGCGCTGTACCATCATTCCAGCCTGAAACCTCTGTTGACAGTGACATTCTTGAACGTGAAGCGCTGGCCGATTTGTTCGCATCACCGACGCCGCTGCATGATGATATGGCTGCCGCATTTGGTACCAATGCGCTCCCGCCTGAGGGAATAAACCTCAAAGAAATGCTGGCGGAACTGGAGATCGATATGATCCGCCAGGCGCTGGATGCTCAGGCTGGCGTTGTGGCAAGAGCCGCAGATATGTTGGGAATCCGACGTACAACGCTGGTTGAAAAAATGCGCAAGTACGGGCTGAACAAAGAAGAACTGTAAAATTTGCCTGTTCGGGTGGATTTTTGTGTCTCAAAAGGGCGAAGTCAAAAAAATGGCTTCGCTTTTTCATTTTTATTTAAAGTTAATCCTTTAAAATCAATACATTGCCTATGGCATGTTTTGTGCATTTTGATGTTTATAAATATATTGACGGTATAGGTCTCCAGAGTTTTATGGAATCGGGATACGCTAGTCAGGAGTGTTCCTACAATTCTTCCCTAGGCAGCCCTGAGCAACAGATGCTCCGTTATAAGCAGGTGCTCGACGTGATGCCTGCTGGTGTGATTTTGCTCGACTCCAAAGGTATGGTTGCCGAAGCCAACCCAGAAGCGCACCGCCTCTTGGGGGAACCGCTCGAAAACCAGCGCTGGTTTGAAGTGATTCAACGGTCCTTTGCTCCCCGGGAAGATGATGGGCATGAAGTGTCCCTCCGTGATGGACGCAAAGTGAGACTTGATATCTCCGCCTCTGATTCTGGCCAGCTCATTATGATTACGGACATGACTGAAACCCGCTTACTTCAGTCCCGGGTCAGCGATTTGCAACGTCTGTCATCCCTTGGCCGAATGGTTGCCTCCCTCGCTCATCAGGTTCGAACACCGCTTTCCAGTGCAATGTTATATGCCTCGCATCTTGGGTCCGCGGATTTGCCTGCACCTGCCCGCCAACGCTTTCAGGGCAAATTGATTGACCGACTGCAAGATCTGGAAAAGCAGGTTAATGATATGCTCCTGTTCGCCAAGGGCGGGGATAACAAAGTTGTCTCCAGGTTCAGTGTCGGCAATCTGCTTGATGAGTTTGAGCCGATGGTGGAAACCACCATTTCAAGGAATGACATCGATTTTGAAGTCAATGCCGAGGATGAAGATCTGGAATTGTTCGGTAACGTCAATGCCCTTGCCAGCGCGATGAGTAATCTCGTTCTGAATGCTATCCAGGCGGCAGGAAAAGGGTGCCGTATCGTTCTGGATGCCCGCAAGATTGATGATCAAATGTTTATATCGGTTATCGACAATGGTCCTGGGATTCCTGCTGACTTGCAGGCCAAAATCCTGGAACCTTTTTTCACCACCCGGCAACAGGGAACCGGCCTCGGGCTGGCTGTAGTTCAAATGGTTTGCCATGCCCACAAAGGGCGACTCAGCGTTCAGTCTGAACAGGGCAAAGGTGCATGTTTTACCTTGTGCCTGCCCGTTTGCGATGCCGTTGAACAATCGTCACAAAGCACTACCGGAGGAACACTATGAATCAGAGCAAAGTACTGGTTGTAGAAGATGACGAGGGCCTGCGCGAGGCGCTGGTTGATACACTGGCGCTTGCCGGTTACCAGTGGCTTGAAGCTGACAGCGCGGAGCAAGCATTGCTGACGCTGAAATCTGAACCGGTAGATCTGGTGATTTCGGATGTTCAGATGGCGGGTATGGACGGACTTGGTCTGCTTCGCAATATTAAGCTGAACTGGCCGAACCTTCCGGTACTGCTGATGACAGCTTATGCGAATATCGAAGATGCGGTATCCGCAATGAAAGAGGGTGCCATTGACTACATGGCAAAACCTTTCGCCCCTGAAGTGCTGATGAATATGGTCAGCCGTTATGCGCCGGCAAAAACGGCCTCATCGGATGCCGTGGTCGCTGACCCCAAAAGCCTGGCGTTGATGTCCCTTGCTGACCGGGTAGCAAAAACCGATGCAAACGTGATGGTGCTCGGCCCCAGTGGTTCCGGTAAGGAAGTGATGGCGCGTTATATCCACGAGCATTCCAATCGGGCGAATGGTCCGTTTGTCGCCATTAACTGTGCCGCTATTCCAGAAAATATGCTCGAAGCGACACTCTTTGGTTACGAAAAAGGGGCTTTTACCGGCGCTATACAAGCGTGTCCGGGTAAGTTCGAGCAAGCGCAGGGCGGGACGATTTTGCTTGATGAGATCAGCGAGATGGATCTCAGCTTGCAAGCTAAGCTGCTGCGTGTGCTGCAAGAGCGCGAAGTTGAGCGACTTGGCAGCCGTAAGAGCATTCAGCTTGATGTCCGCGTACTGGCAACCAGTAACAGGGATCTCAAACAGTATGTGGCTGACGGGGAATTCCGTGAAGACCTTTATTATCGCCTGAATGTGTTCCCGCTTACCTGGCCACCGCTATGCGAGCGAGTGGGAGATATTGCCCCCCTTGCCAATCACCTCGTTGGCAGACACTGTGCTCAGCAGGGAAGGGCTGTTCCGGCTATGCAAAACAGTGCAATTGACAAATTAGTCGGGTACCATTGGCCGGGTAATGTCCGCGAGTTGGATAACGTGATTCAGCGGGCATTGATTTTATGTGACGGCGAGTCCGTTACCGCACAGGATATTTTGTTGGAAGGCCATGACTGGCATGATGCCGGGAGCCTGCAGCAGCACATTTCTCAAACACAACCCGTGTCTTATCAACAACCGGATGCAGCCATCTATGCGCCAAAACGGCCTGTCGAGGGCATTTCTGCACCGGAGAGTCTGGGTGGCGAGCTACGCGAACAAGAGTTTTCTATTATTCTGGAAACACTTAATGCCTGTAACGGCCGGCGCAAAGATGTTGCAGAAAAGTTGGGCATCAGCCTCGGACACTGCGTTATAAACTTGCAAAGATGCGGGATGCCGGCATTGATATTCCGGGTTAACAAATCAGCGATCTGACAGATTGTTACAGAGAGATATGGCCTCAGATTTGCTTGTGGTCCTAGGTAAAGGTATAAAGCCGGTGTTCAACGTCAATGAACTGACGGCAAAGCAGGCAAATCACGCCGACAGGAGAATTAAATGAAAGTTTCCGGGATGCAGCATGAAATGCAGGTAATGGCTTCCGAGGCCCGCAACTCCTCTTCTCCCGCCAATGCGCAGCAAGTTGCGGCGGAATTTTCAGACATCCTTGGTCAGGCAGTGAATAACGTCAACGGATTGCAAAAAAGCGCCGGTGAGTTGGCAACCCGGTTTGATGAGGGTGACCGCTCGGTAAGCCTTGCAGATGTGATGATTGCGCGTAATAAATCCAGCGTAGCATTTGACGCGACAGTTCAGGTGCGCAACAAGCTGGTTGAGGCATACAAAGAATTGATGAATATGCCGGTATAAGAGAGCGTTAAACGGTGGCAGACGATACTTCAAACACAGACCTGGCGGTGAGTAACCAATCTGCGGCATTGCCTGCAGACGTTATGGATACCGGCGTTCAGAATCCGGATCAAAATGAGCAGGCTGCATCGGGCGGGTTGCTTGGTGGTCTTGATTTGGTTCGTCAGGTTGTTCTGGTGCTTGCGGTTGCTATCTGTCTCGCCCTTATCGTGATGCTCTTTTTCTGGGTGCAGGAACCGGAAATGCGCCCCCTCGGTACTTATGAAACCAGTGAGCTGATTCCTGTACTCGATCAGTTGGACCAAAGCAAAATTGAGTACAAGCTTGACGGCAACACCATCCGGGTGCCGGTCAACGAATACAACGCCATCAAACTCAACCTGGCTCGCGCAGGGCTTGGACAACCGACAGATGAAGGTGACCAAATCCTGTTGAATGACATGGGGTTTGGTGTCTCCCAGCAGGTAGAGCGTGAGCGCCTCAAACTGAGCCGCGAGCGGCAGTTGGCGTCTGCCATTGAAGAAATGCGCAAGGTATCCAAAGCACGGGTGCTTCTCGCAATGCCAAAGCAAAGCGTTTTTGTCCGTCACAACCAGGAAGCTTCCGCGACTGTCTTTCTTACTGTTCGCAGTGCAAATACCCTCGATCAGGAAGAGGTGGACTCCATTGTTGATATGGTTTCTTCCGCTGTTCCCGGTCTTAAACCAACCCGGGTTACCGTAACAGACCAACATGGTCGTCTCCTAAGTTCCGGTTCTCAGGACCCGATATCTGCCGTGCGCCGGAAAGAGTATGAACTCGAGCGACAGCAGGAAGAGCAGCTTCGCAACAAGATAGATTCTATTCTGATTCCGGTGCTGGGAATCGGTAACTACACTGCGCAGGTTGATGTCAGCATGGACTTCAGCGCGCTGGAAGAAACCCGTAAGAGCTACGATCCGGCAGCGCCAGCAACGCGCAGTGAGTATACCCGGGAAGATATCAACAGCAGCGACACTGTCGGGGGGATTGCCGGCGCGCTGAGTAACCAGCCTCCCTCTGATTCTGCGATTCCGGAAGATGTGAAAGATCTTAAAAATGGTGGCTTGGGCGGCGCTGAGTCTGTCAGCAGAGAGGCGACCCGGAACTTTGAGCTGGATACAACCATCAGCCACCGTCGTGCGCAGTCCGGCACCATTGCCCGCCAGACTGTTTCGGTTGCGCTGAACTACATTGAAAGCACCAATCCTGAAACCGGTGCAGTCACCAAGTCGCCGCTGGGCGAAGCTGAGCTTGAGAAAATCCGCCGGTTGCTGGCGGGTGGTTTAGGCTACGACAGAGCTCGTGGCGATGTCCTGGAAGTTGTGGCGGTTCCCTTTGTTGAGCCTGAAAAAGTGGCTGAAGGTGATGTGCCTATCTGGGAGCATGAAAACTTCAACGACTGGGTACGCTGGTTGGCTGCGGCTCTGGTCATTATTGTTGTGGTTCTGGTTCTTGTCCGGCCGCACTTAAGAAACTTCTCAACCCTTATGAGGATACGACCGGGACAGTTGGCGCGAATGGTGAACTGTTCGGCCCGGATGGCAAACCTCTCCAGCCGGATGATGACATCGGTCTTATCGGTGGTGAGCTGGATGGAACAAACTCCTCGTTTGCCCTTACCGGCTCCAATATCAACCTGCCGGACCTGCATAAAGATGAAGACCTGCTGAAAGCGGTGAGAGCTCTGGTGGCAAATGAGCCGGATCTTGCTGCACAGGTAGTGAAGAGTTGGATGAGCGAAGATGGCAAGTGATGACGAAAAAGCTGATGGTGCAACCTATGACATCAGCAAACTCACAGGGGTAGAAAAAGCATCCATCCTGTTGCTGAGCCTGACTGAGCAAGATGCGGCAAGTATTATCCGCCATCTGGAACCCAAGCAAGTACAAAAGGTTGGGGGCGCGATGGCGACCCTTACTGATCTCAGCCAGGAAAAAGTTGCTGCGGTACACCGCACTTTCCTTGAGGAAATCCAGCGATTTACCTCTATCGGACTCGGCAGCGAAGACTTTGTCCGCAATGCGCTGGTGGCTGCACTGGGTGAAGACAAAGCCAACAATTTGGTTGACCAGATACTTCTCGGAAGTGGCTCCAAAGGCCTTGAAGCGCTTAAGTGGATGGAGCCTCGTCAGGTTGCCAGCATCATTATCAACGAACACCCGCAGATCCAGACCATCGTTCTCTCCTATTTAGAGCCTGAACAGTCTGCTGAAATTCTGACCCAGTTTGCCGAACGTGATGCACTGGATCTGATGATGCGTATCTCGAATCTGGAAGAAGTCCAGCCTGCAGCATTGCAAGAACTTAATGAGATCATGGAGAAACAATTCGCCGGCCAGGCAGGTGCTCAGGCTGCGAAGATTGGTGGTCTCAAGGCGGCAGCCGATATTATGAACTACATGGACAACCAGCTTGAAGGTGCCCTTATGGATGGTATCCGGGAGCGAGATGAAGAGCTGGCTGCACAAATTCAGGATCTTATGTTCGTGTTCGAAAACCTGGCCGATGTGGACGATCGCGGCATCCAGACTATGCTGCGCGACATCCCTCAGGATGTGCTGCTCAAGGCGATGAAAGGCGCCGACGACGGCCTCCGCGACAAGTTCCTGCGCAATATGTCCAAGCGCGCTGCTGAAATGCTTAACGATGACCTCGAGGCGATGGGACCGATTCGGGTTGCCGACGTGGAAGCCGCGCAGAAAGAGATTCTCTCTATTGCCCGACGCCTGTCTGATGCCGGTGAAATTATGCTTAGCAGCGGTGGTGCAGATGAATTCCTGTAATCCTGTTGTCCTTGCTGGCAGGGGAGCTCTATGAGTCTGGATCGCAAACGGGGATATCTCCGTGTGGAGAACGACGAACAGGATGTTGTAGAGCGTTGGTCTTTACCGGACTACGACGAAAAAAATGCACCGCCCCGCCAGACGGCAATGAACTACGACCCGTCATGGCATCCAGAAACTTTCGATGAAATCGAAGAAGAGCCGGCTCCAGCACCTCTGACTGCGAGCCAGTTGGAAGCCATCCAGCAAAGCGGGTACGAAGAAGGCTTTACGGAAGGACGTGAAGCCGGATATGAGGAAGGGAAATCAGCGGGTCATGAAGAAGGTTATGCCAAGGGCCATGAAGAGGTCGGGAAGCAGGCCATTCTGAAGGGCTTGAAGCGGCAAAAGAAGAAATCTTGCAACACTGCGAAGCCCTCAAAAAAATCGCAGCAGACCTTTCAGTCCCGTTGCAGTCAGTTGACAGCGAAGTAGAGAGCACCCTTGTTGATGTGGTTGTCGCCCTGACCCGGGAGTTGATCGCGGTTGAGGTTTCAACCAATCCTCAGGTCATACTTGAAACGGTTCGTGCGGCAGTGGCCTCTTTGCCTATGGCAGATCGACATGTGAAAGTTTCACTCCATCCTGAAGACTACCAGGTTGTGCAGGATGCGTTGGGCGAAGAGGGGCTCGCAGACCGTCAATGGAAAATGATTTCTGAGCCTGCCTGAACCGGGGGGATGTCCATTTGGTGAGTGAAGATTCCAGTGTGGATTACCGGATGGAAGAGCGGGTCAAATCCCTTCTCACACAATTTATTGGCAATAACCAGGTAAATAAAACCGTTAATGAGCAACCTGACGAGCCGGCTTCGCAGCCTGAAGACCTCTAATCTTGCACCACGCCCTGTTGCATCCGGCAAGTTGCGCCGGGTAGTCGGGCTGACGCTTGAGGCCATCGGTTGCCGGGCACCGGTTGGCAGTTTGTGCAAGGTTGAAACACTGAATGGCTTTATGGAAGCTGAAGTGGTTGGATTTTCAGGTGAAAGCCTTTTCCTGATGCCCAGCGAGCAAATTTCCGGCGTGTTGCCGGGGGCGAGGGTCACCCCAATTCATGGTGAATCCGGTATTGCTGTTGGCCCGCAATTGCTTGGCCGGGTTATAGATGGTGTTGGTAACCCGCTCGACGGCAAAGGGGAAATCTACACCGATGACCGAGCCCCCTTTGTTGTTCCCTCTATTAACCCGCTTGCCAGAAAACCCATTTCAGAGCCGCTTGATGTTGGGATCAAGGCGATTAATGGCCTGCTTACGGTTGGGAAAGGCCAGCGTATCGGTCTTTTCGCCGGCTCAGGTGTTGGTAAATCTGTCACGCTCGGGATGATGACCCGAGGCACCACTGCTCAAGTCGTCGTGGTTGGTCTGATTGGTGAGCGTGGCCGTGAAGTTAAAGAATTTATTGATGAAATCCTTGGGGAAGAGGGCAGGGCTCGCTCTGTTGTTGTAGCCGCACCGGCAGATGCCTCGCCGTTGATGCGCCTGAAAGGGTGCCAGACTGCTCTGACGATAGCCGAATATTTCCGCGATCAAGGTCTGGATGTACTGTTGCTGATGGACTCACTGACCCGCTTTGCCCAGGCACAGCGTGAAATAGCACTGTCAGTTGGCGAGCCACCGGCAACCAAGGGTTATCCACCTCAGTCTTCGCCAAATTACCCGCCCTGGTAGAACGGGCAGGCAACGGTGGGGAAGGGCAAGGCTCGATAACCGCTTTCTTCACGGTACTGACTGAGGGGGACGACCTCCAGGATCCGATTGCGGATGCATCGCGTGCCATTCTTGATGGACACATTGTACTGTCGCGCGAAATGGCGGATGCCGGTCATTATCCGGCCATAGATGTGGAACGCTCTGTCAGCCGTGTGATGCCGGCAATTGTGGATGAAGAGCATATGCTGATGTCGAGAGCTGTACGCCAGGTGCTGTCAGTCTGCCGAAAAAACCAGGACTTGGTTGCTATCGGCGCTTACAAACCGGGGACAGATCCGGGCATTGATCAGGCATTTACTTTCAAACCCAAGTTGGATATGTACCTTCAGCAAGGTATGAAAGATGTCGTGCCTTATCAGATGTGTATCAACATGCTTCGCTCGTCACTGCAGGGGTAATGAAAAATGGCAGACGCAATGAGCTTATTGCAACAAAAAGCCGTTGATGATGAAGAGAATGCCCGCAAGGCGATGTTAGCGGCCCAGCAGGCTCTGGACAATTACCGCATCCAATTGAGTCAGATTGAAAACTATCGGCTGGAATATTTCCGCCAGTTAACTGAGCGCGGAAAGGGCGGACTGACGGCGTCGTCATATGGACACTTGAACAAGTTTATTAACCAATTGGATGAAACGCTGGTTAAACAGCGAAACGCCGGGGCTCAATTCGAAGATAACCTGGAAAACAGCCGACAGCATTGGATGGCTTGTCGTCAGCAACGCAAATCGATTGAATGGTTGATAGAAAAGCGTCAAAAAGAAGCGGCAATGGCGGCCGAAAAACGTGAGCAAAAGTTGATGGATGAGTTTGCCGCGCTCTCATCGCGACGGGAAAGCCTGTTCTAGTTGTAGTGAAAAATCACTGATATAACGCGACCTTACCTTATTTAAATTCCTTATCTGATTTCCTCTCTGCGCAATGGCGTGATAATTGCTTATTTTCCTGCAAAGCGTTGACTCGGCATGAACAAGGTTAGTTACCGGTGGTTCAGCCGAACGGAATACTCACCCAGAACAGGTAGAGACTATGTCGCAATCTGAAATTCGTCTTATGCCACAAGCATTCAGCAAAGCCAAAACGGCCGAGCCGGCAAAACCTGACGTTCCTGAAGGAACGCCCGAAGCGGATTCTCAGCGAAACTGGCAGAGTTCTCGGACGTCAAAAAAACGACTTCGGAAAAACAGCTTCAGGCTGAAACAAAAGCCGGTGAGGCCGAGTCTGGAGAGGTTGAAGTAAAAGGTGATGACGTCTCCCTGACAGACGCCAGTGAAAGCGGAGAAGCCATCAGCGCGAACACTGATTCGGCCGGCCAGGAAGGTGAACTGTCGGTGGAACAGGGCATGCAATTGCCCGGTGACACTGAAAAACTGTCGAAGTTGAAACAGTCAACGAATGACACAAATGAAGAGCTTTCCGTCAAATCAGAGGGGACAGCATTTGAAGACTCCCTTGAAAGTGTTGCAGCCGAGGGAGGGGCGCTCCTTAAAGACCTCGATCATGCCAGTACGGTACTCAAACCCTCGGTGTCAAACGATTCTCCTGTAGAGGGTCGCGTTGTAGGCAAGGATGGCAAAACCTTGCCGCAGCATAAGATAAGCACGCAAGAAGCGACGTTAGCGTTGGCGAAAGCCGGAGATCGTGGCGATGCTGAGCTTGTTTTTGATGCAAACGGCAACCTTATACAGGTGGTTGATCTTGATGGAGAGTCTGCTGCGACAGACCCGGATGTCGTTGTCGGAAAAATTGGCACAGGCACAAACGAAGGCAAGGGTGACGAACTTACGGCTGAGGGTGAGCTGAGCGATTCTGTATCCGGTACTGACCAAGCGCTCATGGCCGGTGTATCCGGAGTGTCACACGTTGTCGGCCGAGAAAATATCAAGTCTGAGCAGAAGAACACAGCAGGTTCAGATGTCGGGGCAACTGTTACTGTCGCAGGCAACCCGTTACAGCCTTCAGCGTTGACTCAAGGCGCATCCCAAACTACGACCGATGACGTTCAGGGTATTCAGCATCAAGGTGGAGGCACGCTTACACAAGCCGTTCTTACTGAGCCCGGAAAAGCAGAACTTTTTGTAAAGGGAGAGCTTTCAAACCTCCATACCGCTTCTAAAGTGTCAGCAGACCAACAGCCGGTTTCGCTGGCCCAAACGCTCCAATGGGGGGCTGTCACGAATACTGCCAGTGATACGGCAAGTGGCGCGCTGCAAACAGCAAACCTTCAGAATGCATCTCCGCTCAGTCAGGCAAACCTCCTGACGAGTATGGCGACCCAGGCTCCGACGCTTACACCAGAGCAACTCCGTAGCATTATGGCTGCTGGCGGGAATGCCAAGACAGTGGAAGGTGCATTACAGGCTCTTTCTGGAAGTGATACTGATAAAGCCGCACTTAAGGCCGGAAGCGAACTCGGCCAGGCCGGGCTACCTCAATACAGTGCGCAGCTTTCATCTCCACTCATGCAAGCGAAAGGCGAAACGGCCAATACTCAGCCTCCTTTGGTGTTGCATAAAGACCCGGAAATGGCGTCAAACCAGTTGGCAGATCGGGTGAATGTGATGCTGTCGAAAAACCTCAAGCAGGTTGATATTAGGCTGGACCCACCCGAGCTGGGACGTATACATATCAAGATGGGAATCAATAACGACCAGGCAACAGTTCAGTTTACCGTCAGCAGCCACCATGTTCGGGATCTTGTTGAACATGCAATGCCACGCCTTCGTGAAATGCTCAACCAGCAGGGTCTGCAACTGGCACAGAGCTCTGTTGACCAACAAGATGCAGGTCGCCAGGCTCAGCAACAATTTCAAAACCAGTCTCAACAGCAGGGACAGATGGCATCCCAGCACCAGGGAAGTGGCAGCTCGGGTTCTGAAGCTGGCCGAGGTAATGGCATTGCCGACGCTGTTTCTGATGAATTGCCGGCGGGCTCCAACTGGTATGCATCGACTTCAAGGGACAGGGTGGATTATTACGCCTGATAAGTTTCTGTGTTAATGACGGCACATCGAATGGGAAAAAACGGCATTTAACCATACACTTAACCAGAAGCTAAAAAACCGTTTGCACATCAGGAAAAGAGGAAGACATTTATGGCAGATACCGATGACGAACAGCAACCCCAGGGTGGTGGCAAGAAAAAGCTGATAATTATCATCCTCGCTGTTGTCATATTGCTCGGCGCAGGTGGTGGAGCCGCCTTTTTCTTTCTGATGGGAAATGACTCGGCGGATATGGCGACGCTTGAGGCTGAGCCGGTAGAGGAAGTGATTCTTCCTGCAAACTATATCAATATACCTGAACCCTTTATTTTCAACGTTTCAGGCAAGAAGCGGCAGCGGATGGTTCAGGTGAAAATCCAGCTAATGGTGCGTGGTGATGAAAACGAGCAACTGGCAATGGATAATATGCCGCTGATTGAGCACACTTTGCTCACCTCGCTTGCTGCAGCAACAGTTGAACAACTTCGTACGGCACCCGGCCAACTCGAAGTGCGTAAGCAGGCTGCGGATACCGTTAAAGCTGCTTTGAAAAAAGTGGTGGAAAAAGAAGTGGTAGAAAGGGTACTTTTCACCGACTTTGTAATGCAATAGGTGCATTGTGACAGACTTACTAAGCCAAGACGAAATTGATGCGCTCCTTCATGGCGTAGACGATGACGAGGAAGAAGAGGTTGTCGAATCCCCCGATGGTGGTTCGGCAGTCAGCTTCGACTTTTCCTCTCAGGATCGCATTGTCCGTGGTCGCATGCCGACCCTGGAGCTTATCAATGAGCGCTTCTCCCGCCATATGCGTATCAGCCTGTTCAACATGCTGCGCAAAACGGCCGAGGTGTCAATAAACGGCGTACAGATGGTGAAATTTGGTGAATACCAAAACACCCTGTATGTGCCGACCAGCCTTAATATGGTGCGCTTCCGTCCGCTTAAAGGTACTGCCCTGATTACGATGGAAGCCCGCCTGGTTTTCATTCTGGTTGATAACTTCTTCGGCGGGGATGGCAGGTTCCATGCGCGTATCGAAGGACGAGAGTTTACTCCGACTGAGCGCCGGGTAATCCAGATGCTGCTCAAACTGGTGTTCGAGGATTATAAAGATGCCTGGGCGCCGGTAATGTCGGTGGATTTCGAATATCTCGATTCGGAAGTGAACCCGGCAATGGCGAATATCGTCAGCCCGACAGAAGTGATTGTTGTCAGTTCATTCCACATTGAACTTGACGGTGGTGGCGGTGACTTCCACGTAGTCATGCCGTACTCCATGCTTGAACCTATCCGCGAATTGCTGGATGCCGGTGTCCAGAGCGATAAGATGGATACGGACCTGCGCTGGAGCAAGGCGCTGCGCGATGAAATCATGGATGTGGAAGTAGATATGCGCGCCAAGTTGCTCGATACCACCCTGACATTGCGCGATTTGATGGAGTTGCAGGCCGGGGATATCATTCCGATCGACATGCCTGAAAGCTGTACCGTATATGTGGAAGACCTTCCGACATACCGCGGTAAAATGGGGCAGAGTAACGGCAACCTCGCGATAAAAGTGACGGAAAAGCTTAAGCGTCCGGAAGTGGCCAAATCAGAACTGGTTCTGCTGGATGGGCCTGGTAAAGGCAATTTAATTGAAAACCTTGAAGAAGATCTTGATGATTCGCTGGACAAAAATGCGAATTAGCAGGCATAACAGGTGGATGACACATGGCACCAGATGATATTGAAGACGATTGGGCGGCGGCCCTGGCTGAGCAGGCTGAGGTTGAAGGTGGTGAAGATGTACAAGCTGCACCGCTTGAAGAACTTGAAGATGACAGTGTAGCCCTCACCAGTGATGAACAGCGCAAGCTGGATACGATTCTGGATATTCCGGTGACCATTTCTATGGAAGTTGGCCGGACCCAAATCAACATTCGTAATCTGTTGCAACTTAACCAGGGGTCGGTTGTTGAGCTTGACCGTGTCGCGGGTGAGTCGCTGGATGTACTGGTTAACGGTACGCTGATTGCGCACGGAGAAGTGGTTGTGGTCAACGACAAGTTTGGTATCCGCCTGACAGACGTAATCAGCCAGACTGAACGTATCAAAAAGCTTCGTTAATCGTTTCCTGAAAAGGCATGAACACATGAGCATGCAACGTGCAAAATGCAGCAGGAAATTCAACCTGGCAGGCCTTTGGCCTGCCTTGGTGTTTTTCTGTAACCCGGTATTTGCAGCGCCGTCCGGTGACCTGAATATGGCTACAACCTTCACCGCCCTGATTTTTGTCCTGTGTCTGATTCTTGTTTTGGGGTGGCTGGCTAAGAAAATGCGCCTACCGGAACCGTGGGAGGGCAGGGTAATATGCGTATCATCAGCCAGCTGCCTGTTGGGCAGCGTGAACGTATTGCTGTGGTACAGGTCGGCGAAGAACAACTTGTGGTAGGTATTACCAGCCAGAACATTACGTTGTTAAAAACATTGGATAAACCGCTGGAGGAAAAAGCGGGCGGAGGAAAAGACTTTGCTTCTCAACTGGGCCAGATTATCAGGAAGAACAATGCGTCTTAACGTCAACGCAATGTGTCCTGTCATCAAAGCATGTCTGTTGTCACTCATGCTGCTGTTGGTCATGCCTTTTCAGGCTCATGCAGAAGAGGAAAATGCTGCTGTCCCTGCTCAGGAGAGCGTGACCGAAACCATGATGAGCAAAGAGGGCAGCGCATCCAACATAGTACGCCGCTCTGCCGGACCGGGAATTCCTGCATTTACCATGAGCGTAAATCCTGACGGCACGGAAGACTACTCGGTATCGCTCCAGATTCTTGCCCTGATGACATTGCTCGGCTTCCTGCCGGCCATTGTCATCCTGATGACGTCATTCACCCGGATTGTGGTGGTAATGGCCATCCTCCGGCAGGCACTGGGTCTTCAGCAGACCCCGTCTAATCAGGTTGTTATCGGTATTGCGTTATTCCTGACCCTTTTTATCATGTCCCCGGTTTTTGAACGCATTAATACTGATGCCGTCCAACCCTATATCAATGAAACCATTACCGCCCGGGAAGCTTTTGACAAAGGGCAAGTCCCCCTGCGCGAGTTTATGCTCCGGCAGACCCGGGTGAAGGACCTGGAAACCTTTGTGAACATGTCCGGCTCGTCTGCCAAAGAACCTGAACAGGTTCCGATGACTGTCCTTATCCCGGCTTTCGTTACATCGGAGCTGAAAACTGCGTTTCAGATTGGCTTTATGTTGTTCCTGCCGTTTTTGATTATCGACTTGGTGGTGGCGTCGGTGTTGATGGCAATGGGTATGATGATGCTCTCGCCGATGATCGTCTCCCTGCCGTTCAAGCTGATGCTGTTTGTACTGGTAGATGGCTGGAACCTTATTCTTTCGACCCTTGCGGGCAGTTTCGGGTAAGGAGGATGTATGACTCCTGAAGCCTTTGTTGGTCTGTTCCAAGATGCGCTGCAGCTGGTGCTTATTATGGTGACCGCTGCGGTGGTTCCCGGTTTGATAGTCGGCTTGATTGTCGCCATCTTCCAGGCAGCCACGTCCATCAACGAACAGACTCTTAGTTTTTTGCCGCGTCTAATCGCGACATTGATTGCCCTGATGTTCTTCGGGCACTGGATGACCCGTCTGCTGATGGAATATTTCTTCCGGATGGTGGATGAAATTCCACATATTCTCTACTAAGGGGCGAAATGGAATACCCGGCAGACGTCGTCCTTGCAGCTTTGGCCAACTACTTTTGGCCGTTTGTGCGCATTTCCTCAATGATGATGGCGATGACGTTTTTTGGCGCGCGTTTTGTTCCTTCCCGGGTCCGGTTATATCTGGCATTGGCAATCACCCTTGCTGCCATGCCGGTCCTTCCTAAAATTCAACCGGGTCTGGAGGTCTTTTCGTTACCCGGGTTTATGGTCACATTCCAACAGATCGTTATTGGCGTGGCGATGGGCATTATTACCCAGTTCATTACCCAAACCTTCGTTA
The DNA here is from genome assembly GCA_001310455.1 of Photobacterium sp. JCM 19050. Taxonomy (GTDB): domain Bacteria; phylum Pseudomonadota; class Gammaproteobacteria; order Enterobacterales; family Vibrionaceae; genus Parasalinivibrio. The sequence continues at coordinate 52,566 of BAXG01000009.1, read as the reverse complement.
TCCTTGGGCAGATAGTTGGTATGCAGTCGAGCCTGGGTTTTGCCTCCATGGTCGACCCGGCCAACGGTCAGAATACGCCCGTATTGGGTCAGTTTTACCTGTTCCTTGCATTGATGCTGTTCCTGGCAACGGATGGACACTTAGCCATGATTCAGCTGGTGGTGATGAGCTTCAAGACACTGCCGGTTGGAGAGATGTTTGATAAGGCCAATTTCCGGGAGCTGGCACTTTGGTTTGGCATTATGTTCAAAGTGGCCCTCAGTATGTCTCTCACGGCTGTTATTGCCCTTTTGACGGTGAACCTGTCATTTGGTGTGATGACCCGCGCTGCGCCGCAGCTGAATATCTTTTCCGTTGGTTTTGCTTTTGCGCTGTTGGTTGGTCTATCTATCAGTCTTTTCCTGTTGTCAGGTATCTATCCTCATTACGAGAACTACTGGCAAACCGGGTTGGAAAAGATGTGTTCCATTGTTCGCGTTAACTGTTCGGGGTAAAGGCCGATGGCAGAGAACGACGGTCAGGAACGTACAGAAGACGCCACGCCCCGAAGGCGTGAGCAGGCGCGGGAAAAAGGCCAGGTACCGCGCTCAAGAGAATTGGCATCTGTCGCTGTTTTGGTGGTGGGCGCGGTTTCACTTATGTGGCTTGGCAGCGGTCTTGCTGAAAGCCTTCGCGAAATCATGGTCAGGTTTTTCAGCCTGTCGAGAAAGGAGATCTTTGATTTCTCCGAGTTGGGGCTGATTGTCCTTGGGGCGCTGGTAAACCTGATTTTACCTCTGGGTATTACGCTATTTCTGCTTTTTTTAGCCGGCTTTATTGGTACGGCGGCTGTCGGAGGCGTCTCATTTTCCTGGGAAGCAGCCCGACCGAAAGCCAATAAAATGAACCCGCTGAACGGCCTTAAGCGCATGGTGGGTAAACAAAGTGCCATTGAACTGATTAAGTCTATCCTGAAAGTCATCCTGGTCGGTGGGGTAGCCGGTTACCTTATCTGGGGCAGCCGTGAGGACTTCTTCCAGCTCAACAACGAAGTGTTTCCGGTGAACATGTTCCATGCGCTTGATCTGCTGACAAATTTTGTCCTGCTGATTTGTTGCTCCCTTTTGGTGGTGGTTGCTATCGATGTGCCTTTCCAGATATGGCAGCACAATGATCAGCTCAAAATGACCAAGCAGGAGATCAAGGACGAATACAAGGATACGGAGGGTAAGCCTGAGGTGAAGGGCCGTATCCGTATGTTGCAGCGGGAAATGGCACAGCGCCGGATGATGGCGAATATTCCCCAGGCAGACGTCGTGATTACCAACCCGGAGCATTACTCAGTTGCGCTGCGTTATGACACAAAAATGGATGCAGCTCCAGTTGTGGTAGCGAAGGGGATTGATTTTACTGCATTGAAAATCCGGGAAATTGCGTCTGAACATGACATTACAATCGTCGCCGCACCGCCTCTTGCCCGTGCGGTCTATTACAGCACAGAACTGGAAGACCAGATTCCGCACGGCCTTTTCGTTGCAGTAGCGCAGGTTCTGGCTTATGTATTCCAGCTTAAACAGCACAGAAAAGGCAAAGGAAGCAAGCCAAAACGGCTTACTCCGGATAAAATGCCTATCCCGTCAGATCTTGCACGCTAACGAAAAGAACGGGCGTTGCCCGGCAACGTATTTTTGACGAAACTTCTGGTGCAATTTTTGCTTTTTAGCCTTTAGAGAACTTAGAAAAAGAGATACGCAGCGGCATGCTAAACAAATTGAAAGTCGCCCTTCCCCAATCTGGCAAATTTCCGGCAAACCGCTTTAGCTCAATGCCTGCCGTCGGCGCACCGGTCCTCGTTCTGGCCGCATTGGCAATGGTTGTGCTGCCAATGCCTCCGCTGCTGCTGGACCTTAGCTTTTCATTCAATATCGCCCTGTCTCTGGTGGTATTGCTGGTGAGTATCTATACCCGCCGCCCTTTGGACTTTGCTGCATTCCCCACTGTCCTTCTGGTTGCGACCCTGCTTCGCCTGGCCCTGAACGTTGCTTCTACGCGTGTTGTACTTTTGTACGGCCATGAAGGGCCGGGTGCTGCAGGTGACGTTATTGATGCCTTTGGCTCGGTGGTTATTGGCGGAAACTATGCCGTCGGTCTGGTCGTGTTTCTGATTCTGATGATTATCAACTTTATGGTGGTAACCAAAGGTGCAGGACGTATTTCAGAAGTAAGTGCCCGCTTTACCCTGGATGCCTTGCCGGGTAAGCAGATGGCGATTGATGCCGACCTCAATGCCGGGCTGATTGATCAGGAACAGGCACGGACGCGGCGTTCAGAAGTCACCAAAGAAGCAGACTTTTACGGCTCGATGGACGGTGCGTCCAAGTTCGTAAAAGGGGATGCCATTGCCGGCATCATGATCCTGTTTATTAACATTATCGGTGGCCTTTCCATCGGTATGGCCCAACACGGGCTCGGTTTCTCTGAAGCCATCGAAATCTATACGCTCCTGACTATCGGTGACGGCCTGGTTGCCCAGATACCATCACTGCTGCTTTCTATTGCAGCGGCCATCATGGTAACTCGTCAAAATACTGACGAGGACATGGGACAACAGGTTATATTCCAGTTGTTTGACAACCCTCGTGCCTTGGTTATCTCAACCGGTATCCTCACCGTGATGGGTGTTGTGCCGGGTATGCCGCATATCCCGTTCCTGTTTCTGGCGCTTTGCTGCGGCGGGATGGCGTATTGGAAAATCAAGCACCAGAAAAAAGAAGCCGAGAAAAAACTGGCTACCGATTCCGCAGCCCCCGTTGTTGCTTCCAAACCCAAAGAGCTGTCCTGGATGATGTGCAGCCCGTCGATGTGATTGGGCTGGAGGTGGGTTACCGGCTTATCCCTATGGTGGATAGGGATCAGGGCGGGGAATTGTTGGATCGGGTTAAGGGCGTAAGGAAAAAGCTGTCCCAGGACTTTGGTTTCCTTGTCCCACCTGTTCATATCCGGGACAACCTTGAGCTGCCACCAAACAGTTATCGTATTACCCTGATGGGAGTTGCAGTCGGGGAGGCGGACATCCGGCCAAACCTCGAGTTGGCGATTAACCCCGGGCAGGTTTTCGGCTCCATAGATGGCGAAGCCGGCCGTGACCCGGCCTTTGGGCTTGAAGCGGTGTGGATTGAAGACACCCAACGTGAACATGCGCAAGCTCTGGGTTATACCGTCGTAGATTCAGCCACTGTTCTTGCAACCCACCTTAGTCAAATGCTGACCAACAACGCTGAACGCTTCTTGGCTACGAAGAGGTTCAGAACCTTATTGATATGCTGGGCAAACAATCACCAAGGCTGGTGGATGGTTTTATCCCCGATGTGTTGTCTCTTGGCGTTGTGGTGAAGGTACTGCAAAACCTGCTTAACGAGGCTGTTCCAATCCGTGATATCCGGTCTATCGTGCAGACCCTTTCCGAATATGCACCCAAGAGTCAAGATCCTGACGTACTGACCGCGGCAGTGCGTATAACCCTGAGGCGTCTTATTGTTCAGGAGATTAACGGAACCGCGCCAGAACTGCCTGTCATCACCCTTGCGCCTGAGCTGGAACAAATGTTGCATAAAACCATGCAGGCTGCGGGTGGTGAGTCTTCCGGTATAGAGCCGGGACTGGCGGAACGTTTGCAACAGTCACTCACTGATGCCACGCAGCAACAAGAACTTAAAGGTGAGCCTGCTGTACTGCTGACATCCGGCGTTCTTCGGGCCACATTGGCGAAATTTGTTAAAAACACCATTCCGGCCTTGCGGGTGCTGTCTTACCAGGAAGTACCGGATGAGAAACAAATTAGAATCGTTTACGCCGTAGGTAATTAATAACCAAAGCCAACTGGCGCTATTAGGTAACTGACGCAAATTAACCGTGTAGATCGGGAAAGCAATTGTGAAGATTAAGCGATTTTTTGCCAAAGACATGAAAACAGCACTGGCGCAGGTGAAGGATACCCTGGGCGCAGATGCCGTCATTATGTCGAACAAAAAAGTCACGGGTGGCATCGAGATCGTGGCGGCGATTGATAATGAGCCGCCTCAGCCGGAAACCCGCCGCAACGAGTTGAAAGAAAAACTCGCCGATGAATTGCGTCAGGTGAAACGTAAACTGGCCGATGACAAGGTTCAAATCGGCCGGCCGGCCCCGGCGCAACAGGCGCACCCTGAAAAACGTGAGCGCGGCACTTTCTCAAACCTTCTCAAACGCTACGTAAACCAGGATGGCAGCTTGGATGAGGCTGAGACTGAAGCAGACAGTCTGAGCGCTTTGCTGCAACGTCAGGCCAATCGCGGAAACGGTGGCGGGCACCGTCAGGAAAGCCGTGACAACGGATATGGCATGCCTCGCAATCGGTATATGGAAGAGCAGCCAGCTCGTAACCGACGCCGTGATGATGATGATCCCAACCCATTTAACAGGCTCAGCCAGAAAACGGCTCAGCCAATGGAAACCGGGCCCTGGGGCCGGGTCCAAAACGTGCGCAAGAACACTCCCTTTTTTCTCGCAATGGTCAGGACAGCCACGACCGCCAGTCCCCTCGTCTGGATCCCACTCGCTACGATAAAAACAGCCATCAACAGAGCCCTTCTGAAATCGATGCGATGCGTCGTGAGATGGCGTCAATTCGCAGTCTGTTGGAACACCAGCTTTCCGGCCTGATGTGGCAGGAAGTCGAGCGCCGGGAACCCCTTCGCGCCATGCTGATCAAGCGTCTTGAAAAACTGGGGTTATCCTCCGAATTTGCTGATCAGCTGGCAGGCTATATTCCTGAGAGTACGCCGGCTAATGAAGCCTGGACGGATCTGATGGATCTTTTGGCAGATCAGGTGATTACCGTTCGTGGGAACCTTTTGGAAGCTGGTGGCGTTATTGCTCTGCTTGGGCCTACAGGTGTTGGAAAAACAACAACGATCGCCAAGCTTGCCGCTCAGGCTGCAATGGAGTTTGGCCCGGAAGAAATTGCGCTGGTTACGACAGATACTTACCGGATCGGGGCTCACGAGCAACTGGCAACGTATGGGCGGATTTTGGGCTGTCCGGTACGAGTTGCTAAAGATGCAGACGATCTGGCCGACATACTTTATCAACTGCGTCACCGCCGCCTTGTCCTGCTGGATACAGCCGGTATGGGTCAGCGAGACATCCGTCTTTCGGAACAGCTTGATACCCTGATGCAAAACAGCGGGGCTGACATCAAAAGCCTTTTGGTTATGCCAGCTACTGCGCAGCGTCGGGTTTTACAGGAGACTTTGGAGCACTTTAGACGTATTCCACTGTCAGGTTGTGTACTCACTAAGTTAGATGAATCCCTGAGTCTCGGAGAAGTGCTGTGCGTTACGCTTGAGAATGCGCTTCCAGTCGCTTACCTCGCTGATGGTCAGCGGGTACCTGAGGATATTCGCCCAGCAAGTGGCAAATACCTTGTCAGACGTGCCTGTGAGTTGATGGAAACCAACGAGGAACAGCAACCACATTTCTGGAGCAATGATTCGCTCGAATCAAACGCGGCGGACTACTATGATTGAAACGATGAACCACGATCAAGCAAGCGGCCTCCGCCGCCTTACTACGCCTCGCCGCACTAAGGTAATTACGGTTACCGGTGGAAAGGGTGGAGTAGGAAAAACCAACGTGACCCTGGGCATGGCTGTGTCTATGGCAAAACAGGGCAAAAAAGTCATGGTCCTGGATGCCGATTTGGGCTTGGCCAATGTCGATGTCTTGCTGGGGCTTCGGGTCGGGCGTAACCTGTCGCACGTAATGGCAGGTGAATGCGATCTGGAAGACATTTTGGTGGAAGGCCCTTACGGGCTGAAAATTATCCCTGCCTCTTCCGGTACCAAGGGCATGACAGACCTTAGCCCGGCGCAGCATGCAGGATTAATCCGTGCTTTCGGTATGCTTGACGAAGATGTGGATGTGTTGTTGGTTGATACCGCAGCCGGTATTTCAGACATGGTTTTGAGCTTTTCACGCGCAGCCCAGGACGTGGTTGTCGTGGTCTGTGATGAGCCAACATCTATCACTGATGCATATGCGCTGATTAAAATACTGAGCCGTGAACACGGTGTCAGCCGCTTCAAAGTGGTTGCAAATATGGTGCGCAGTTATCGTGAAGGTAGGGATTTGTTCACGAAACTGACACGTGTAACTGAACGTTTTTTAAATGCTAATCTAGAATTAGTAGCATGTGTCCCATTAGATGAACGAGTGCGTCAGTCAGTGAAAAAGCAAAAAGTGGTTGTAGATGCATTTCCTCAGGCACCTTCAGCCCTTGCACTGAAAGCACTGGCCAACAAAGCGTTATGCTGGCCACTGCCTCGTACTCCGAGCGGTCATTTAGAATTTTTTGTTGAACGGTTACTGATTCGGGATCAGGCAGCAGGAGAGTAATTGCGTGAACAGGGCTCTCACATACAGCCGTGCAAGCCTGGACTCGCAAGCGTTTTTAGAGCGCTTTTCGCCACTGGTTAAGCGCATCGCCCACCACTTGATTGGGCGTTTGCCGGCAAGTGTCCAGGTGGAAGATTTAATACAGGCTGGAATGGTTGGGCTGTTAGAAGCCCAACAAAATTACGACCCGAGTAAAGGTGCCAGTTTCGAAACATATGCGGGAATCCGGATTCGCGGTGCGATGCTGGATGATATTCGCCGGGGGGATTGGGTACCCGCTCAGTTCATAAGGCCAGTCGCCAGATTTCTGAAGCGATTTCGGCACTTGAAGGTGAATTGGGACGGGATCCGACTGATGTCGAAATAGCCGGGCATCTCAAAATGACACTTGAGCAGTACTATCATGCTCAAAATGACATCAACAACGGCCGATTAATTGGTTTGGAAGATGTTGGAGTGTCAGAAGATGCCTTCGTCTGTGATAAGATTCGGGAAGAAAATCTTCCCTTTGAAGACGTGGCTGAAGATAATTTTCGCGAATCACTTGCTCAAGCGATTCGCTCGCTACCCGAAAGAGAGGCCCTGGTGTTATCTCTTTACTATGACGAAGAACTTAACCTCAAAGAGATTGGTGCCGTTATAGGGGTTAGTGAGTCAAGGGTTTGCCAGATTCAGAGTCAGGCAATGCAGCGTTTACGAACCAAGCTATTATCTTGGGTAAACGCTTAATAATTAGCAAAATATAACGAGACCTCAGGCGGAGGCAACTTTGGATAAAAACATGAAAATCCTCGTTGTTGATGACTTTTCAACAATGCGTCGAATCGTGAAGAACCTGCTTCGTGATCTCGGATTCAACAACACGCAGGAAGCTGATGATGGGCTGACTGCACTTCCTATCCTCAAGAAAGGCGGCATTGATTTTGTAATTACTGACTGGAACATGCCAGGCATGCAAGGAATCGATTTGCTTCGCCAAATCCGTTCTGATGCAGAGCTGAAGCACCTTCCTGTACTGATGATTACAGCGGAAGCCAAGCGCGAGCAGATTATTGAAGCTGCTCAGGCCGGTGTTAACGGCTACATCGTGAAGCCATTTACAGCTGCAACGCTGAAAGAGAAGCTCGATAAGATCTTCGAGCGCATGTAATCCCTTTCACTCGGCCAAAAGGATTGACACGCTCATGATCACACTTGACCAAGCTAAAGAATTGGTCAGTCTGCTTGAGGGGGGCGACCGAGACGGGGCAAACCAACTGCTTACGTCCGTGGTTGAAAACAACCAGGAAGCTCTCTTCAAAGAAGTAGGTAAACTGACCAGACAACTACACGATTCGATCACCGACTTTCGCGTTGATAATCGGCTGTCAGAACTCGCTGCCAGCGATATGCCCGATGCGCGTGACCGACTCTCCTATGTACTGGATAAAACAGAAGCTGCTGCAAACAAGACCATGGATGCTGTCGAGCGTACGCTTCCCATGGCCGACAAGTTGCAGGAAAGCCTTCAACAGGTTCGTCCCCAGTGGAATGCGTTGATGAACGGTAAAATCGCGTTGGAGGAATTCAAAGCGCTTTGCCACCGCATCGATGCGTTGCTGACGGAAGTTGAAGGTGACTCTGTAGAGCTTCACAGCGAGCTGACAGAAATTCTGATGGCTCAGGATTTCCAGGATCTCACCGGCCAGGTTATCCGAAGGGTCATAGAGCTGGTCCAGGAAGTTGAAACACAGCTGGTCGAGATTCTTAAAGCATTTGGCTCAGAGCAATCGCCAGAAGAAATTGCCGCCAAACCTGCTGAGTCCCACGAACCGGAAGGGCCAATCATTCATCCAGAACTGCGTGACGATGTCGCTCAAAGTCAGGACGAAGTGGATGATTTGCTCTCCAGCTTAGGTTTTTGAGGTTAAAGTATGAGCTTTGAAATGGATGAAGAAATCCTCCAGGACTTTCTTATCGAAGCGGGAGAAATTCTTGAGGAGCTGTCAGAACAGCTTGTAGAGCTTGAACAGCGTCCTGAAGATTCCGCACTGCTTAATGCGATTTTTCGTGGGTTCCATACAGTTAAAGGAGGCGCCGGTTTCCTCGGGTTGAGTGAACTGGTTGATGCGTGCCACGGTGCTGAAAACGTTTTTGATACACTTCGTAATGGCGGTCGCACGCTGACTGCAGAAGTGATGGACGTGATTTTGCAGGCTCTGGATGCAGTCAATGATATGTTCCAGAGCGTGCAAAGCCGCGAACCACTGACAGCTGCCGACCCGACTCTTATTGAAGCACTCCACTATTACGCAAATCCCGAATCTGCTGACGAAAAAGCCGCTGCGGAAAGCGCACCTGTCGTTGAAGATGTTCAGCCAGAACCTGAACCGGAAGCCGAGCCAGTTGCAGAAGCACCAGCGGCATCTGCATCAGACGGTGAGGCCATTTCTGGTGATTCAGTTGATGAAATAACTGATGACGAGTTTGAAGCGCTCCTCGACCAGTTACACGGTTCTGGTGGCAGCCCATCAAAAGAGGCTGCTGAGTCAAAACCAGAGGTTGTAGCGGAGGTTCAGGCTGATAGTGGAGATATCACAGACGACGAGTTCGAGCGTTTATTGGACGAACTGCATGGTGTAGGTGGTGCACCAGGTAAAGGCGCGACAAGCGCTCCAGAACCTGAGCCAAAACCAGCAGCGCCGGCTCCGTCGATGGGTGAAGGCCTGATGACGGACGATGAGTTCGAGAAGCTTCTTGATGAGCTTCACGGCTCAGGAAAAGGCCCGACGGCAGAAGAACTTGAAGCTGCGACCAAGCCCGTTGCGGCAATGGTCGCTGAAACCAGCGCAGACCCAAAACCTGCGGCAGCACCAAAACCGGTTGCGCCAAAGCCTGCTCCGAAGGCTGAGGCTCCAAAACCAGTTGCAGCGAGTGGCGGAAAACCACCTGCCCCACCGGCAAAAACTGGCGGTGCGGTAGCAGCAAAAGACAAGAAACCATCGCAGGGTGAAAGCACCGTGCGTGTAGATACCTCGACGCTGGATACCATCATGAACATGGTCGGTGAGCTGGTTCTGGTGCGTAACCGTTTGGTGAGCCTGGGCCTAAACAGCAATGATGAGAGTATCTCTAAAGCAGTATCCAACCTTGATGTGGTGACGGCCGATTTGCAGGGCGCGGTAATGAAAACCCGCATGCAGCCAATCAAGAAAGTATTCGGACGTTTCCCTCGCGTTGTGCGTGACCTTGCCCGTAACCTCAAAAAAGAAATTGTGCTTGAGATGCGCGGTGAAGAAACTGACCTGGATAAAAACCTGGTTGAAGCCCTGGCGGACCCAATGGTTCACTTGGTGCGTAACTCAGTAGACCACGGTATTGAGATGCCGGATGTCCGCGAGTCAGCCGGGAAACCGCGGGTTGGTACGATCACCCTGGGGGCGTCACAGGAAGGCGACCATATCTTGCTTACCATCGAGGATGATGGGGGCGGTATGGATCCTGACAAACTGCGCGGCATTGCTGTTGACCGCGGTATGATGGATACCGATGCTGCTGCGCGATTGACCGATAAAGAATGTTATAACCTGATTTTCGAAGCTGGCTTCTCCACCAAGAAAGAGATCTCGGATATCTCTGGTCGTGGGGTAGGTATGGACGTTGTGAAGACAGCGATCAACCAGCTAAATGGTGCTATCTCGATTGATTCCCATATGGGCAAAGGCACCATCATTGAAATCAAGGTTCCTCTGACTCTGGCGATTCTGCTACCCTGATGGTGGGTGTTGGTGAACAACCCTTTGCTTCCCGCTTTCAAACGTCAGTGAAATCTTCAACCTGGATCTGACCAAAACCAATACCGTTGACGGGCAGCGGACAATCTTTGTGCGTGACAAAGCTATTCCTCTGTTCTACCTGCAGGATTGGCTGGTAACGGATATGTCCCGCCGCAAGGCTGAAAACTTTGGCCATGTGGTTGTTATCCAGGTGGGTAACCAGGTAATCGGCTTTGTTGTCGATACCCTGTTTGGCCAGGAAGAAGTCGTGATCAAACCACTGGATGCAATGTTGCAAGGTACTGCCGGTATGGCGGGCGCAACTATTACCAGTGACGGTCACATCGCATTGATTCTTGACGTACCGGGGTTATTGCAGAGATACGCTGGAAAAGCATAACTATAAATAAGGAATACCATGGCGCTAAAAGTGCTAGTTGTAGACGACTCCAGCTTTTTTCGTCGGCGCGTAACAGAAATCATTAACGCTGATTCCAATTTAGAAGTGGTTGATACCGCTGTTAACGGCAAGGAAGCCGTTGATAAAGCGCTAAAGATAAAGCCAGACGTGATTACCATGGACATTGAAATGCCGGTTATGGATGGTATAACCGCAGTCCGGGAAATCATGAAAGCGTGTCCTACACCTATTTTAATGTTCTCATCGCTTACGCATGATGGGGCCAAAGCAACACTTGATGCTCTGGATGCAGGTGCTCTCGACTTTCTTCCTAAGAAGTTTGAAGACATCGCCCGTAACCGGGATGAGGCAACAAGCCTGCTTCAGCAGCGAGTCAATGAAATTGCGCGCAAGCGCTTCCTGATGCGCAGGGTACCTGCGTCTCGCCCGTCGACACCTGCCCCGGCGACGAAGCCGGCAGCATCGTCGACAGCGACGGCCAGGCCAGTATCCAGTGCCGCGCCGGTTAAACGTCCGGCGGCGCGCTTTGCCGCTTCAGGAAAACGTTATCAACTCGTGGCTATCGGTACATCAACGGGTGGCCCGGTTGCTTTGCAGAAGATTCTGACCAAGCTGCCGGCTAACTTCCCATTGCCGATTGTCCTGATCCAGCATATGCCTGCGACTTTTACCTCGCTTTCGCCTCTCGCCTGAATGGTCTGTGTAAAATTTCCGTGAAGGAAGCACAGGATGGTGATGTGCTCAAGCCGGGCTGCGCTTATCTCGCCCCGGGCGGTATGCAAATGATGGTTGATGGCCGTCCCGGTTCGGGCAAATTGCGCATCATCGATGGTGGTGAGCGCATGAACTACAAGCCTTGCGTAGATGTAACCTTCGGCTCCGCAGCCAAATCTTACGGCGACAAAGTGCTGTCCATGGTGTTGACCGGTATGGGTGCTGATGGCCGTGATGGTGCGAGAATGCTGAAAGAGTCCGGTTCAACCATTTGGGCCCAGGACGAAGACTCTTGTGTGGTTTATGGTATGCCTCAGGCTGTTGCGAAAGCCGGGATTTCCAGTGAAGATTTACCGCTTGAGCGAATCGCAGAGCGTATTTTAGTTGAACTCGGATTGTCGTAAGGAGTTTTCGTTGATCGTTTGGAGTGTTGCAAACCAGAAGGGTGGCGTTGGGAAAACGACCACTACGGTAACGCTTGCTGGATTGCTCAGTGAGCGGAACAACCGTGTGCTTCTGGTTGATACGGATCCGCATTCCTCGTTGTCGTCATACCTTAACTTCGATCCCGAGCAATTACCCGCCAGCCTGTTTGATCTGTTCCAGCTTACAGAGGTCAACCGTAATACGGTCCGGCCTCTTATTCTGAATACAGAGTTTCGGAATATCGATATCATTCCTGCCCATATGTCCCTTGCAACCTTAGACAGGGTAATGGGGAACCGAGGCGGAATGGGCTGGTGCTTAAAAAAGCACTGGCATCGGTATCAGAAGATTACGACTACGTGCTTATAGACTGTCCGCCGATTCTTGGCGTGATGATGGTCAATGCGCTGGCGGCAAGCGATCGTATCCTGGTGCCGGTACAGACTGAGTTTCTGGCAATGAAAGGTCTGGAACGCATGATGCGCACTCTGCAAATAATGCAGAAATCCCGCGCTAACCCGTTCAAGGTTTGTATTGTTCCCACTATGTATGACAAGCGGACGAGAGCATCGTTGCAGACTCTGCAAGAGCTCAAGGTTCGCTATCCAGATCAGGTGTGGACTTCTGCTGTGCCTATTGATACCAAGTTTCGCGACGCCAGCCTCAAGCACATGCCGCCTTCTCTTTATGCCAAGAATTGTCGTGGAGTATTTGCGTACAAAACGCTGCTGACATATCTCGAGAGGTTGGAGCAAGATGAGCGCAAGTAAGGCCCTTTCCAGAGACCAGGCTCTTGATGACTACTTTGATGCCTTGCTGGCAGAGGTAGAGGATCCGGTTTCCGAAGCAATTCCGCTTATCGAAGAAGAATTATCGGTAGAGGAATCGCTCAATCCTATCCTTGAGGTGGTTTCGGGCGATGAATTGCCGGATGTCGAAATCTCTCTGGATGATCTTTCTGATGAGAACGCTGTTGAGCCGGTTTTCATTGAGGATGAACCGGTTTTATCTGAGAGCGGGGAAAGTGAGGAACCCATTCCGGGCTCTGATCTCGAACTCTCTGAAACTGAAGGGGTGACGCCGCGCGAATCAGCAGATCTATCTGTGGAAACTGGTACAGATTTGCCGGGAGAGCAGGAAGCGAAAGCGAAGGAAGATCCGGATTCTAGTTCTGTTACTGACGCTGCCGTACCTCTGCATGTTGTTGATGACGAGGGCGAAATTCAGGGTTGGGATTTTGATGACGAAAGTGGCAGTTACTCAGCGTATTACGACGAAGAACCCGAGCCCCAACTTCAGATCATGCCTAAAGAGGAAGAGCCTGTCAGGGTTCCCCTCTATAAATCAGAAGCTGACCTATCTCATATTGAAGCGCTGCTTGCTCAGCTAAAAAGCCAGGATGTTGTTGAGGAAGAAGCAACGTCTGTCACCGTTGACCCTGAGACAGACGTAAGCGCAGAAACAGTTTCACAGGTAACTGCGGATACAGACGCAGAAGCCGACACCATAGAGGCTGCCGAGTTATTGGCAGAGCCTGAAGTGGCAGCGGAACCGGTTTCGGAAAGTGTTGTAGATGACGCCACCGAGACCAGCCCTGAAACGCAAGCCGCCGGCGATCACCAACCGCCAGAAGACTGGAGCAACATTGATTACGGTGAGCGTTTTCAGGTGCTCTTTTTTGAATCCTGGGGCGTGACTTATGCTGTGCCGCTGGCTGAGTTGGGTGGTATCCACAAACTGGAAGAGTTGAATCACCTCATAGGAAGGCCTGACTGGTATATGGGCCTGCAATCAAACCGTGAAACCAAGTTTGATGTGGTCGATACAGCAAAATGGGTCATGAATGACAAAATTTCTGATGACAACCACCGTGAAAGCTATAGTTATATTGTAGTCTTAGGGAATAGTCGTTGGAGTTTAGCTTGTGACACGTTAATTGGAACTGAAACAGTTGAAAGTGCTCAGGTTCGATGGCGTGAGACTGCCGGGAAGCGACCTTGGCTGGCCGGTATGGTAAAAGAAAAGATGTGCGCACTTATCCATGTAGAAGCGCTGGTTGCCTTGTTGGATAAGGGAATTGATGCAAAGCAACTGGCATAAGTTGCGTAGAAAGTAGGTAAAGAGGAAATCCGATGTCTCAGATTGCAGAAGTACAGAAAGAAGGCGTAAAGGATGATGTATTGCAGTGGGTGACCTTCCAGCTGGAAGATGAAACTTACGGCATCAACGTTATGCAGGTACGTGAAGTTCTGCGCTATACAGAAATTGCCCCGGTTCCGGCGCGCCGGATTACGTCCTTGGCATTATCAACCTGCGTGGTAATGTCGTTACCGTTATCGACACACGCTCGCGCTTTGGCCTCGTTCCTGGCGAGATCAGTGATAACACCCGTATTATTGTCATCGAAGCGGAAACTCAGACTGTGGGTATCCTTGTCGACAGTGTTGCGGAAGTGGTTTACCTCAAGAGCTCTGAAATCGACACTACGCCGAGCGTGGGTACTGATGAGAGTGCCAAGTTTATCCAGGGCGTCAGCAACCGTGATGGTAAGCTGCTGATCCTCGTTGACCTCAACAAGCTCCTCAGCGATGAAGAGTGGAATGAGATGGCTATGCTCTAATGATTGCATTACTTATTCAGTGGACACCCTTGGCGGTGTCACTGCTCATACTGGTGGTATGCGTTCTGGGGCTCCGTAAGGAAAGGAAGGCGAGGGAGTCACTGGAAAATAAGTGCAATGCGATGGAAACGGTGCTGAAAAATGCCCGGGTTCAAAATGAGAGTCTGGCAAAGCAATTGGCGGAGTTGCGAGCAGGAAGCTGGGAATGGGTGAAAAGCTCGCGGAAATGGCTCGGTCATCGATGAGTTTGATAAGAAACTGAACTCCGTCGAGATGACAGACCCGGACAGCCGCCTTTATAGCCGTGCCAGCAGAATGGTTGAATTGGGTGCAGATCTCGAAGAGCTGATGGAGGAATGTGAACTTCCAAAAGCGGAGGCAGAACTCCTGATGAGCCTGCGTAAACGCAGTGCTGCCAGACAGCGGTAATTCGCTCGCAGACGGACGGTAACCCGGTTTAACTGTTCAGCCAATCAACATTTCGTTTCTTTACACCTTTTTGTTGATGCCAAACCCCTCCCATCCAGGAGGGGTTTTTCCTTCCATAAACCAAGCCATTGCGATCAACTCCGCGATCACATAGTAAAGTGCCTCCGGGATTTCTTCACCGATAGCAAGCCTGTCCAGCCAATCAGCCAGAACAGTGTCCTCGTGAACCAGTCCACCATTTTGATGAAAGTCTTCAACAAGTTGTTCTGCCATTTCGCGATATCTCTTGTCGCTCACGGTCGGCGCCCCGGTTCCGTCATATTTCAGCGCGATAGCGCGTTTATCGGTTTTATTGTCCATCATACGCGAATGCTCAATCCTGCCGGGTTAGCCTCTTTCTCCATCTCGGAATCAGTGGTAACTGAGCAACTGTTTATTGATACGCCATGAAGCGCCAGCCTCTTTTCCAGAAATGCGGTTGCTGGTAAAAGAGACGCCTCTAACGCTTTGGTTGATGCTGTCAGTGCCAGTGAGAGATGCTGTCGCTCGTAGACCGCTTCGGCTTTGATAATGCCTTCTGATACCGGGAGTGTCAGAGAAATATGCCAGCGGTCTTTCTTACCCTTCTCCCTGCCTTGTGTTGACCCATCGTTTCTAACTATTACATCAATCAGTTGGCTTTGATTTATCCCTGTAGGAATATTCCACTGAAATTCTCTGCCTGCAGCGTCTTGGTTGGGTTGAGTTTGTGATTGCGGGTATTCAGAGGGAGTGCCCATGGCTTTTTGGAGTGCAAGAAGCCTCAAAAGGATATGTTGGCGCTGCTGCAACCCGGGACTTTCTTGTGTGCTTAAGTCATTTTTGCCCTCGGATTGTGTCAGTGCGTTAAGAAGTGCCGTTTCTGATTTTCTGCCGGATAACCATTCTTTGAGCTTTTCCGGATCTGTAGGTGGCAACAATTGCGCAGCAAGGGCACGTCCTTGATGTGTGCCGGCAAGCAAAGGAAGCAACATTGTGTAAACAGGCAGTCGCGAAAATATGTGTTGTAAAGCCTGCTGGACAGAAGTGTCTGGAAGGGGTGTTACCGGCTGTGACGCCAGTGTATTTACCGAACTTCCGGCAGAAGATGTGGTCTTATTGCTTGCCGTCAAAACCTGTGCAAGAAGGGCTGAGGTAATATCCATGTTCATTCACAAATCTTATGCCTGTTTACAGTTTATAGCACGTGCTAACTAACGACTTAAGTGAGCCTTGTGATACCATCGTCGCATAAATGTTTCGTGAGAATTAGTCCAATTTATGCTCGAAGTCAGAGACCTAAGCTGTACACGGGATGAAAGGCTGCTGTTCAGCGATTTGAACTTTTGTGTTGAGTCCGGTGAGCTGGTCCAGATTGAAGGGCGCAATGGTGCGGGAAAAACCACTTTACTCAGGATAATTGCGGGGTTAGGGCTGGCTGACAGCGGAGAAATTATCTGGCGCGGCGAGCCGGTGGTTAAATCCCGGGATATTTTTCACAGTGACCTCTTGTTTCTCGGTCATTCACCGGGTGTAAAGCGAGAACTGACTGCATTTGAGAACCTGGAATTTTATCAGGCCATGCACGGTCAGAAAGACAGTGATGCGATATGGCATGCGTTGGCGAAAGTCGGGCTTGCCGGGCGAGAAGATGTTTCAGCAGGCCAGCTTTCAGCCGGCCAGCACCGCAGGGTAGCGCTTGCTCGTCTTTGGTTAAGTAAGTCACCTTTGTGGATTTTGGACGAGCCTCTGACGGCTATCGATAAACAGGGCGTCAAAGTGCTTGAGGCATTGTTCCAGAAGCATGTTAGTGAAGGCGGAATCGTTCTTTTCACTACTCACCAGGATATGTTTGAAGGTTGCGATAACCTGCGAAGAATTAAATTGGGGAATGCATGATCGGTGCGTTAAAAACAGTAATCCGCCGCGAGTTACTCATTGCGTTCCGACGGCAGGCTGATGTGCTTAACCCTCTGTGGTTTTTCATTATTGTTATTACGCTTTTCCCGCTGGGAATTGGCCCCGAGCCGAATCTGCTGGCGCGTATTGCACCTGGCATTGTGTGGGTCGCGGCTTTGTTGGCTGCTTTGCTGTCACTGGAGCGTCTATTCAAGGACGACTTCGCAGATGGATCACTTGAACAGATGATGCTGGCTCCCGAGCCGCTTTCTGTTCTTGTGTTGGCAAAAGTCATTGCGCACTGGCTGCTCACCGGCTTACCACTGTTGATCCTGAGTCCGCTGATTGCGGTATTACTTTCATTAGATTTCGAATCCTGGAAAGCGGTGGCACTGACGCTGTTGATAGGCACGCCTACACTCAGTTTTCTTGGGGCAATCGGCGTAGCGCTGACAGTGGGCCTCAGAAAAGGTGGAGTGCTGCTGAGCCTCCTGATATTGCCGCTGTATATTCCAGTGTTGATATTCGCTACCTCGGCCATTGATGCCGCGGGGCTTTCCATGGCATACAACGGCCAATTGGCCATACTGGGTGCCATGCTTGCCGGGTCTGCAACCATGGCACCACTGGCGGTGTCAGCTGCGTTGCGCGTTAGCTACAATCATAAAAGTACTTGGAAGATAGACAATGTGGAAATGGCTACATCCTTACGCAAAACCTGAAGTGGCTTACCGGCTTTGCTCAAAGCTGCTGCTTGGTTTGCTGTGCTTGCCGCGGTTTTCCTGACTGTAGGTACTGTCTGGGGCTTGGCGTTCGCACCTTCTGATTACCAACAGGGTGACAGTTTCAGAATTATCTATATACACGTCCCGTCAGCCATCTGGTCGATGGGGGCCTATATGTCTATGGCGATTGCCGCATTTATCGGCCTTGTATGGCAGGTGCGTATGTCCGATTGGGCTGCAGCGGCAATGGCACCGGTTGGGGCCGTGTTTACCTTTGTTGCTCTGATCACAGGAGCATTTTGGGGTAAGCCGATGTGGGGAGCCTGGTGGGTATGGGATGCCCGCCTGACGTCTGAGTTGATTCTTCTGTTCCTCTACCTCGGTGTTATTGCACTGTACAACGCATTTGACGATCAGCGTTCAGGGGCAAAAGCTGCCGGTATTCTTGCTATTGTCGGCGTTGTTAACCTGCCGATCATCCACTTCTCTGTGGAATGGTGGAACACCCTTCACCAAGGGGCAACAATCACTAAGTTTGCCAAACCCTCAATCGATTCAGACATGCTTTGGCCGCTGCTTTGCAACATCTTCGGCTTTGCGTTTTTCTTTGGCGCGGTAAGCATTATGGGTTTGAGAAATGAGATTCTGAAGCGTGAATCTCACCGCCCTTGGGTTCGTGAGTTGGTGAGCTAAGGAGGCCGTATGCATTTTGATTCCCTGACAGATTTCTTTGCTATGGGAGGTTATGCCTTCTATGTATGGACCTCTTTTTTAATTACAGCCATGGCGATGGGCTGGGTGGCTGTAACTCAAATAATCAATAAAAATAAGCTGTTGAGCGAAGTCCGTAAGCGGATTGACCGAGAGAAACGAATTAAAGAAGCTGAGAAGTTGGAGAACACACTATGAATCCAAGACGCAAAAAGCGCCTGACGTTGTTCGCCGCGTTAATTGCCGGCGTGGGTATCACTATCGGTCTGATACTCTATGCGCTCAACCAGAATATGGATTTGTTCTACACAGCAACGGAAATCGTGCAGGGTAAGCCGGATGGCACCAAACCGCATGTTGGCCAGCGCCTGCGTATAGGGGGCATGGTCGTAACCGGTTCGGTAAAACGTGACCCTGAATCACTGAAAGTGAGTTTTGATGTGGCAGATGTCGGCCCGAAAGTTACCGTTGTCTATAATGGCATCCTGCCTGACTTGTTCCGCGAGGGGCAGGGCATTGTTGCTCAAGGCGTGTTAACTGACAGCCATACCGTAAAAGCCAGTGAAGTTCTGGCGAAACACGACGAAGATACATGCCTCCTGAAATTGCAGAGGCTATGGACAAAGCCCATACACCACTTGATTACTCTGAATCTCAACTCCAGGGAAGCAAATAATGATCGCTGAACTTGGACATTTTTCCCTGATAGTTTCTCTGGCACTGGCGGTGCTACTGAGTTTCTATCCACTTTATGGTGCAAGCACCGGCAACCAGGCATTGATGCGAACAGCGCGCCCGCTGACCGTGGGTATGTTCCTGATGCTCTTCATTTCTTTCGTTGCACTGTGCTGGGCGTTTTACACTAATGATTTCACGGTTGCCTATGTTGCCAGCAACTCAAACAGTGCGCTGCCCTGGTATTACCGTATTACGGCGGTGTGGGGCGCACACGAAGGCTCCCTGCTTCTGTGGGTGCTGATCCAGGCAGGCTGGACGCTGGCCGTTGCCATTTTCAGCCGTGGTATGCCTTTAGAATCTGTTTCCCGCGTACTGGCGGTGATGGGTATGATCGCGGTTGGTTTCCTGCTGTTTATCATCATGACCTCAAACCCGTTTGAGCGTACGCTTCCGCATTTCCCGATTGATGGCCGAGACCTTAACCCTCTTCTTCAGGACCCGGGCCTTATTGTCCATCCTCCAATGCTGTACATGGGGTATGTCGGTTTCTCTGTCGCATTTGCATTTGCTATCGGCTCATTGATGGCCGGTCGCCTGGATACTGCTTGGGCGCGTTGGTCTCGCCCTTGGACAACAGCGGCATGGCTGTTCCTGACACTGGGTATTGCGCTGGGCTCCTGGTGGGCTTACTACGAACTGGGCTGGGGCGGCTGGTGGTTCTGGGATCCGGTTGAAAATGCGTCATTTATGCCTTGGCTCGCCGGTACGGCGTTGATGCACTCACTCGCTGTGACAGAAAAACGCGGCACCTTCAAAGCATGGACCGTCTTGCTGGCGATCTCCGCATTCTCACTGAGCCTGCTGGGTACCTTCCTGGTGCGCTCTGGTGTGCTGGTATCTGTTCACGCCTTTGCATCCGATCCGGCTCGCGGCCTGTTTATCCTAGGTTTCCTGGTTGTGGTGATCGGTGGCTCCCTGCTGCTTTACGCTTTGCGTGCCTCTGAAGTACGTACCCGGGGTAACTTTGAGCTGGTTTCCCGTGAAAACAGTCTGCTTGCCAACAACATTCTGCTGGTCGCTGCGTTGCTGGTGGTCCTGATTGGTACGCTGTTGCCTCTGGTTCATAAACAGCTCGGACTGGGCTCTGTGTCTATCGGTGAACCTTTCTTCAACATGTTGTTCACCTGGTTGATTGTACCGTTCGCCATTCTTCTGGGTATCGGACCATTGGTTCGTTGGAAGCGTGACAACCTTGCTAACTACACTAAGCCGATGGTGGTGTCAGCCGTGCTGGCTGTGGTGCTGGGTATTGGTTTGGTGATGGTCTTTGCCGGTACCTTTATGCCACTGGCGGCGCTGGGTGTCGCACTGGCGGTGTGGATTGTATCCCTTCATGCCTATGAGATTTACGTCCGTGCAACTCACCGCCACACATTTGTAGTCGGCCTGACCAAACTCGGTCGCAGTCACTGGGCGATGGTGTGGGGCCATGTTGGTCTGGCAATCACCATTATCGGGGTTGCTCTGGTGCAAAACTACGACATCGAACGTGATGTGAAAATGGCACCGGGCGAAAGTATTGTCATGCAGGGGTATACGTTCAAATTTGCAAGCCTGCGTGAAAATGACGGCCCGAACTATGACGGTTGGATTGCTGATTTCGATATCCTGAAAGGCGAGAGAAAGATCAACACCCTTCATGCAGAGAAACGCTTCTACAATGTTGCGCGTTCCATGATGACTGAAGCTGCACTCGACCGCGGTTTTACTCGTGATTTGTATGTAGCCATGGGTGAGCAACTTCCAGACGGTTCCTGGGCGGTACGGATTTACTACAAGCCGTTCGTTCGTTGGATCTGGGCGGGCAGTTTGTTTATGGCAATTGGTGGAGCCTTCGCAATCAGTGACAAGCGCTACCGCTTTCGTAAAAAGTCTCCCAAAGCGGCGTTGAAAGAGGTTGAGTCATGAAACGTCCTTTAATGTTTATCCCGCTGGCGCTGTTTTTGGCGCTGGTAGCGGTATTCGTAGTTCAGCTGAATAAAAATGCCGGCGGTGATGATCCGACAAAGCTTGAATCTGTTCTGGTAGGCAAACCGGTTCCTGAATTCCGGCTGGAAGACCTTGCCCAGGATGGCAAACTTTACAGCCAGGATATATTCAAAGGCCAACCGTTACTTCTGAACGTCTGGGCGACATGGTGTCCGACTTGCTACGCCGAGCACACTTACCTGAATGAGCTGGCTGCCAAGGGCGTAAAAATCATCGGTCTCAACTATAAAGATGATCGCCTTAAAGCCATTGACTGGCTGAACGATTTGGGCAACCCATATCTTGTCAGCCTCTATGACGGTAACGGTATGTTGGGGCTGGATCTCGGTGTCTACGGCGCACCGGAAACGTTCTTTATCGATGCAAACGGCATTATTCGCTATCGCCATGTCGGGGATGTGAATGCCCGAAACTGGAAAGATACACTGGAGCCAATCTACCAGAACATGCTCAAGGAGGCCGGTGATGCTAAGTAACGTTTCATTTGGTCGCCTATTGAAAAAGGCGTCGTTGGCACTGGTTACAGCGTTGATGATTTCCGTGCCGCTGTACGCAGCGATTGATATCTACGAGTTTGATTCTCCGGAACAGGAAGCCATGTTCCACCAACTCGGAAAGGAGCTGCGCTGCCCTAAGTGCCAGAACAACAACATTGCCGACTCTAATGCTGCGCTGGCCCAGGATCTGCGTCAAAAAGTGTATGAGATGCTCAAACAGGGCAAGTCAGAAAAAGAGGTTATTGATTACATGGTTGCCCGCTACGGCAACTTTGTTACCTACAATCCGCCAATGACGTTCTCAACGGCTATTCTGTGGGTCGGTCCGTTTGGTTTCCTGATCATCGGTTTTGCTGTGCTGGTTATTCGCAGCCGTCGAAAAGGTGTGATCGCTGATAGTCAGCAGAGCTCCCTTTCTGATGTGGAGCAACAGCGACTCAAGGCGTTGCTCAATGACGATGAATCTCAAAATGACAAGGCAGATAACCGATGACACTATTTTGGATTGCAACCTTAATACTGATTATTGTCGCCATTTCGGTGCTGCTGGTTCCTATGCTGGCTGGTCGACAATTTGATGATCAGCCAGCCGTGATGAACTGAACAAAGCGTTTTACCGCGAGCGTGTTGCAGAGCTTCAGGAAGAGGCGGAAGAAGGTCTGGTGGACAACACCGGGGAGATGGCTGTCGAACTGCAGCAGTCTCTGCTGGATGATGTTCCGGGTAAAAATGAAAATACTACGTCCAGTGTCAGCCCGTGGATGGCCCTGCCGGGTATCATTGTCATCATTGGACTGAGCCTTGGCCTTTATATGATGAAAGGCAATATCGGCAAAGTAGAGCAGTGGCATCAAATCAGCGAGCAGTTGCCGGCACTTCCACGCGCCTGCTGTCTGAAACTGCGGAGCCGATGAGCGATCAGGAAATGTCTGATCTGACACTTGCACTTCGCACTCGCTTGCAACAAACCCCGGATGATGCGATGGGCTGGTTGTTGCTGGGACGCATTGGCCTTGCGAACCGTGACCTGCAAACGTCAGTGGGGGCAATGGGAAAAGCCTATGCATTGGAGCCTAACAATACCGATGTGAAGCTGGGTTATGCTCAGGCACTGATGTTTACGTCTGATAAAACTGATCAGAACAAAGCTCGGGAGTTGCTGCGTGAAGTCATCCGTACTGATCACACCAACATGCGGGCGATGTCTCTGTTAGCTTTTGATGCATTTGAGCGTGGCTCATATGAAGAAGCGATTGCCGCCTGGAGTGCGATGAAGTCGTTGCTCCCTGAGGGGGATTCGCGCCGACAGATGCTGGAGCGCAGCATTGCCCAGGCAGAAGCGAAACTGAACCCGGTTCACGCAGACAAATCTGTCGAAGTGACCGTATCGTTGGCTCCGGGGGTGACACTGCCAAAAGAAGGTGTGCTGATTGTCTCTGCCCACCCGGCAGATGGTGCACCAATGCCGTTGGCTGCCAAGCGACTTCCGCTGACTTCGTTCCCGGTAAGCATTGAACTGACCGACAACGACAGCATGATTGCAGAGCGCAAAATGTCGTCTGTACGATGTGATTGTCAAAGCCCGTATTGATAATGATGGCAATGTAATGACCCGTGACGGTGATTGGATTGGTGTCAGTGAACCGGTCAAACTGGGCGGAAAGGTAGACATTGTCATTAATCGAAAGCAATAATAGACCTTTAGTGACTTCAATTGATTAAAACAGACCGGTAAACCCGGTCTGTTTTTTCATACGACAATGAAATAAAAACAGAGATATCGATGTCCAGTAACGTGCGTAAAGCGTTGATGGTTTCTCTGCTCTCCATATTGTTTATGTCGGGTTGTGCGAGCAACCGGACAATGGCTGAGAAAGAAGCGACAGCGCATCCAGATGACCCTTTTGAAGGTTTTAACCGTGCAATGTGGACGGTTAATTATGATTATCTTGACCCCTACGTCGCACGCCCGGTTTCCGTGGCTTATGTCGACTATGTGCCAAGTCCTGTTCGCTATGGTATTTCCAACTTTCTGAGTAACCTGGAAGAGCCGTTCAGCATGGTGAACAGCCTGGTGATGCTTGAGGGTGAGCAAGCGAGTAACCACTTCGGCCGCTTCTTTATGAATACCGTCTTTGGCTTGGGCGGTTTGATTGATGTGGCATCCCGGGCGGAATTCCCGACCAAGGAGACAGAGAGTTCGGTGATGCTATGGGGCACTATGGTGTCGGAAACGGACCGTACTTTATGTTCCCGGTTTATGGCCCAACGACACTGCGTGAGGGTGCCGGTGGCGTAGTAGATGGCTTATACCCGGTTATGTCTCTGCTGACCTTGCCTCAGTCTGTTCTGAAATGGGTGTTCCAGGGAATGGAAGATCGTGCAGCAATGGTCCAGCAAGAAGAGTTGCTTGAGCGTTCACCGGACCCTTATATTACCGTCCGTGATGCCTACCTTCAGAATCAGGATTTCAAAGCCGGTATAGAGCGAAAACCGGACCCGGAAGAAGATGCCTTCCTTGACGATTTTATGGATGAAATTGACGGGGAATAGACGTTCGAAGCAGTGAGTTTGGGCGTCATGAGAGGCGAGTAAGGGTTAACCTGACTGCTACGTAAACGCACAGTAATCAAAAAGGGCTCCGAGGAGCCCTTTTGTGTATCTGATATTCTTTCGCCGTTAGAAACGGTAACTTGCCTGAACACCTGCCAGCCAGATATCGCCGGATACGGTGCCTTCGAATTTACCACCAAACAACGCTGATGATTTATCTGAATCAATACCGTTGCGAGGCTCTTTAACATCGGATTTGTTACCTAGGATATAGGTACGCCGGCGTCCAGCGTCAGGTTTTGGGTGAACTGGTAGCCATAACCTACGCTGAACCAGTAACGATCCATTTCCGGAATGGTCAGGGTACGGTTGGCATCGCTGACTGCAGAGCGATCCCATGCAACACCGGCACGCAATTGAGTCTTACCGTCAAGTTGGTATGTTGTGCCTACCGCAAAGCGATAGCTGTCTTTCCAGTTTTCCTGCTTAACCAGTTGGTCCGGCTTTTTAAGTGCAGGGATATGGGCTTCCAACTTTTCAAACTGGCTCCAGTCGGTCCAGTTGATGCTGGTGTGAAGTGCCCAATGCTTGTTGAGTTGGTGGAAAGAGGCCAATTCGGCGCTGGCAGGTA
The DNA here is from genome assembly GCA_001310455.1 of Photobacterium sp. JCM 19050. Classification (GTDB taxonomy): domain Bacteria; phylum Pseudomonadota; class Gammaproteobacteria; order Enterobacterales; family Vibrionaceae; genus Parasalinivibrio. The sequence continues at coordinate 28,026 of BAXG01000009.1, read as the reverse complement.
GTACCAACTCCATGCTACCGGCAAATTTTTGCGCTGGGTTGATAGGATTAAAGCCAAAGCCATTTGCATGGCCCTCAAGTTTTAAATCAACCTCAGAACGATAGTTAAAACCAACGCGGTTGTTCTCGTTAAGTTGCCATGCGGCACCAGCTTGCCAACCCCAGGCGGTATCATCACCTTCCATGTATTTCAACGTTGTTCCACTAGGTACAGTTGAGCCACCTAACTCAGCTGGAAGCTTAATTGTCATTGAGCTCTTAGCACCGATTGAGCCTTCACCCATTACAAAGCGAACACCACCACCAATACTGAACTGGTCGTTGATTTTATATGCAACATTTGGATTAACTTCGACTGTGGTGATAGACGCTTCATTACCAAACTGGGTACCCAGGAAGTTGTCATCCAACTTGGTTGACATACCAAAGTTGGTGCCAACTGCCAGGCCGGCAGTCCACTTTTGGTTAATTTGATGCGTCAGATAAAAGTTCGGAACCAAAGCTCCGTCAGCCATATTGTTGGATGATGTAGCTTTTTTTAACGTTGTGTTAGTACCATCAATATCAATATTTGGCGCGACATAAATACCGCCCACAGAAACCTGGGTACCTTCCAAATAGGTCATCATCGCTGGGTTGCGGAACTGTGCTGAGGCGTTGTCAGCCATAGCCGCTTCACCGGCAAATGCGCGGCCCAGACCGGTAGCAGAGTATTCTGCCAACTGGAAGCCGGCACTGAATGCAGGCGCTGAAAGGGTGCCGAGAGCAACGGCAATAGCAATGGTGAGTTTCTTATTATTTTGCATAACTTCTTGTTCGCTTAAATTTTTGGTCACAATAGAGTATTCACTCAAAGTGAATGGTCAAATTTGAGCTGTATGGTTATGCTATTACGACATATATATCTAATTTATTGCTGAGGCGTGGTTTTTTATCCGTTATTTTTTGCTCGATATCACTGTGCCCAATAATTTTGGGTGAACAGCTGTACCAAGAATTTGGAATTTTAGGTGGCAGATGTACGCTGAAACCTTAATCAAATTGGATTGATTTGGACGAAGTCGAGGGATAATTGGGACAGAAGTTCCAAAACATCAAAATTTCAGATAAGAAAAGGGAGCCGAAGCTCCCTGATAAAATACACCAATGTACGCTGAATTTAGAACTTGTAGCTGTACTGAATACCGTAGAGCCAAGCGTTAGCGCGGGTGGTAGCGTTAACATTAAATGGCATTCCCAGAACAGTTTTTGTTTCTTTCACGTCAATATCTTCACCCATCAGATAAGTTATGCCGAAGTCGATATCGGAGTGCTTGCTCATATGGTATGTGAAACCTGCCGAGAACCATTGACGGTCTGAATCTGGGACAGAGATAGAGGTGATTTTATCCTGCGCACTCATGTCGTACATATAACCGGCACGTAGCGTCCACTCTTCATTCAGGAAGTAGGTACCACCTACAGAGAAGTGCCAGGCATTTTTCCACTCATAAGTATTGAGTGGTTCACTTGCCCCTTCAGTTTCCAGAACTTTAAATTCTTCCCACTCAATCCACTGTACGCTATAAGACAGCGCAAATTTATTGGTCAGTTTGTGATAGCCGGAAACTTCTGCCAAATCAGGGAGTGGCATTAACAGGTCACCTGATTGTTGGATTCCTGCTTTTTCAATTTTGCCGTCGGCTTTGAGCTCCGGGCTCTTGCGGTAAGAGAAGCCTAAGCGGTTATCTTCGTTGATTTCATAAGTTGCACCAGCAATCCAGCCGATAGCTAAACCATCTGCATCGATATCCACTGCCTGTATGTTTAACTTTGGAATGCTACGCTCGAGTTTGCCTGAACCCTGGATGACATCGACGCCTAGGCCGAAAGACCATTGCTTGTTCAGGCGATATGATGCAGCCAAACCAAGGTTAACGCTTTTTACATCAGTCAAACCACCAAACAGATTTGCTTGATAGTCATTTGAGAACTCTGTTTTTGTACCAAAGTTTGAATAAAGACCGGCACCGACAGCCACCTGTCATTAATTGGATGGACGTAGTAAATATTTGGAACCAGTGATGTTCCACCAATCTGCTCGTCATCAAGGGCTTTTTTCTGAAAAAGAGTATCTGGTCCGCTATAAGCCGCATCCTTCACCTTCACATCCGTATCAATTGCCACCAGGCCCAGAGTGATGGCTGGTGCGTCGAACAGGGACATAGCCGCTGGGTTGCGGGAGATAACGGAGGCGTTGTCGGCAATGACGGCATCACCGGCGAAGGCACGGCCAAGGCCGGTTGCTGAGTGGCCGTTGAGCTGGAAGCCGGCTGCGAATGCTGAGGTTGAGCTGCCCGCAACAGCGATAGCGAGAGCGGTGCGGACAAAAATCTGCTTCTTATTCATTTAATGAATGATCCTTGTGAGATTATATTTAATTGTTATTTTTATCAATTAGTTAGGCTGGCGAATTTTAAATGCATCTGTATGGGTAAGAAATTAGACCAGTATGTCATCAGAGGAGTATTTGAAAGGATGGAGTCAGTGAGCTTGATACAACCAATAAAAAAGGGAGCATAAAGCTCCCTTATTCAATAAGTTAGTAAACTAGATTTTCTGATATAAACCGTGCGTCAACTCTTTGGCGACAGGCATGATTTCTTCAGAATTCTCTCCTACGACAATGACGGTTGCGTCATTGGCCGGAACGGCCATAGAGGTCATTTTCCCGTCGCTGTACAGGGCTTCCTGACTAATTTTCTCAGGTACAACAAAGACAGTCATTTTCTTGCCATCCGGCATGCTCATCACCATATGAAGAGCATTGTTACTACCAAAGCTACAATGATTGAGGTAATCAATGTGACCGGGTACCGCACTGAACTGCTTCCCAAGCGGAGAAAGTTTGGCGTTAACCTGCGTCAGCGTTGCCTGCTCGTTTATTCCTTCTACAAAGGGTGTTTCATGATAGTAGTGAGCCAGGGCTATCTCATTGAGGTTGGTGGGGGAGGGCTCCCACGGCGCTTTACCTACCAGAATACCAATAATAAAGGCGACAGACGCGGCAACAGCCAGCGGCCAACGAACGGTACGTTTGACTTCACGGCGCTCTGCAAGCTCGTCACCGTCATCCGATTCACGGCTCTGGTGAAAAAGAACCTGGTCAGCCAGGTGGTCAGGAACATCAACCTTCAATGTCTGGGCGATAAGAACATCTAACTGATCCAACTCATCGGCCAGAGCCTGGTTGGCAGAAGATGACTGTTTGGCCTCGAGGATTTCCGGTGATTTATCCTGAGGGTCGGCAAAAATGCGACGGCGAAACTCAAGATCGTCCATTTGTCTGCCCCCTTGTTTGGCTGTTTCCACTTAACTGATCTTTTAGCATGTTTCTTGCCCGGAACAGCCGGGTCATTACGGTGTTTTTATTCAGGCTGAGTATATCGGCGATCTCTTCCCCGCTGAATCCGGCCAATACCTGCAAAACCAACGGCTCTCTGTATTCTGCGGGAAGCTTCATAATTTGGCGGTGCAGGAGTTGCTGCTCCATCGACGCTTCTTCCGAAGGATGAGAAGTGTCTGCTACTGAATGATCGTCAATATCAACCAGGTCAAACTGTTTACGCTCAAACCGGCGTGCATTTTCACGGCGCAATATAGTAATCAGCATGCTTTTGCCGCATTGTCATCAGCCAGGCTATCGAGCGACCGCCATGCCCTGAGACAGGTTTCCTGAACCAGGTCTTCAGCAATATGCGGATCCTTACACAACCAGTACGCATAGCGGTAAAGGTCTTTATGCCAGGCTCTCACCAGCGCTTCGTATCGTCTTTGCTTATCCATGTCTACAGAGACCGGAGTCGCTTCAGAATTATTTCCAAAAAAGTTTTTCAGCATATTCCTTTGCTCTTGGAGGCCGGTAGCTTGGGGTCGTTTGGGTAACTTGGTCAACATGCCTGATTCTGAAGAGTGTAACAGCGTACACAACTGACAGTAATTGCACTGGTTGCATATTTGGTGCAGGCAATGTTCGACGGTATCCGACCTAAATTTGATCTGCTTCAAAAAGTAGGCTGTCGGATTAAGTATAGTGGCAGGGTCATCGGGTGACTGTGATCCGGTGACACTTCCTTTTTGAAGGCTGACTTTACTTTCTCCTCAGGTCTTAGACCTGTTTTGCATTTTGGCTTTACGTTAATTGAGTGATTACGTAGATTGCTTTCCACGTATATTCTGACCACACCAATTTGGTGTGGTTTTTTTTTATCTCAATTTTCCTGTTTTCTTTCGACGTTTGATTTCCCTCTCTCTCCCCACGCAGATAATTGTTGCGTGCCCAATCGTCTCATTTCTGTGACCAGAGCTATTAAAACAGTTGTTTTAATTTCTTAACAACTTGTCTACAATCGTCTGGTCTGACCTCTGAATTCTTAGCAAGGAGTCGCTATGAGACCTCTCCAGAATCTCAAAACGCCCCAAGGCGAGCGGATAGCCGTCGTTGCCGGTTTGAGAACCCCATTTGCCCGCCAGGCGACTGCATTCAATGGTGTACCTGCTGTTGATTTGGGCAAAATGGTAGTGAATGAAATGATCCAGTCGATGGAACTCGATCCTGCCATTATCGACCAGTTGGTGTTTGGGCAAGTGGTCCAGATGCCCGAAGCGCCAAATATCGCGCGTGAAATTGTGCTGGGAACCGGGATGAACATCCATACCGATGCGTACAGTGTAACCCGGGCATGTGCGACCAGCTTTCAGGCCGTTGCCAATGTGACTGAAAGCATTATGGCCGGCGCAATTGATGTGGGTATTGCTGGCGGGGCAGATTCGTCATCCGTTCTGCCAATTGGTGTGACCAAAAAGCTGGCCGCGACCCTGCTTGAGCTCAATAAAGCGAAAACGATGAGCAAGCGCCTGAAAGTGCTCAGCAAGCTTAATATGAAAGACCTGATGCCGGTTCCACCCGCGGTGGCCGAATATTCAACCGGCCTGAGTATGGGGGATACCGCAGAGCAAATGGCAAAATCCCACGGGATCACCCGCCAGGTGCAGGATGAGCTTGCCCATCGCTCGCACACGTTGGCAGCAAAAGCCTGGGCGGATGGCCTGATTGAAGGGGAGGTGATGAAAGCCTTCCCAGAGCCCTACAAAACCTATATCGACAAAGACAACAACATACGTGAAGACTCTGCGCTGGAGAGTTACGCCAAATTGCGCCCGGCGTTTGACCGTAAGCACGGCTCCGTCACCGCAGCAAACGCTACCCCATTAACTGATGGTGCTGCCGCAGTTCTGCTGATGCGTGAGGGCAGGGCAAAGGAGCTGGGGCTCGATATTTTGGGATATATCCGTTCCTATGCGTTTTCAGCCATTGGTGTGCACAACGACATGCTGATGGGGCCGTCCTATTCAACACCGATTGCTCTGGATCGGGCGGGTATTACGCTTTCTGACCTGACGCTCATTGATATGCATGAAGCCTTTGCTGCGCAGACGCTGGCGAATGTGAAAATGTTTGCGTCTGATACCTTTGCCCGGGAAAAACTGGGCAGGGACAAAGCGATTGGCGAAATTGACATGGAAAAATTTAATGTACTGGGAGGCTCGATTGCTTACGGTCACCCGTTTGCTGCAACCGGTGCAAGAATGATCACCCAAACCCTGCGCGAGCTGCAAAGGCGCGGAGGTGGCCTTGGGCTCACCACTGCCTGTGCGGCCGGGGGGCTTGGCGCTGCAATGATTCTGGAGGTGGAGTGATGGATAACCCAATTATCGAAGGCCGTCAGCCGGCATTCAGCCTGGAGATTGCGGACAACAATGTTGCCTGGGTCAAAATTGACGTTGCCGGCGAGAAAATGAACTCCCTGCAGGCATCTTTTGCGGAAGATTTCGCCGATGTGCTGGGTGAGCTGAAAGCCAACAACGCGATTAAGGGCCTGGTGGTGTACTCCGGCAAACCGGACAACTTTGTGGTCGGTGCTGACGTTCGTATGCTTGATGCGTGTGGAAGTGCCGAAGATGCAGAAGCGATTGCGCGCAAAGGCCAGGAGATGTTCGGCGAGATTGAAAAACTCCCTTTCCATGTGGTTGCGGCAATCCACGGCCCGGCGTTAGGTGGTGGCCTGGAACTGGCGTTAGCTGCCACAGCCGAATCGTATCGGACAGTGATGCCACCCGGCTCGGTTTACCTGAAGTTCAGCTCGGGTTGCTGCCGGGCTCTGGGGGTTGCCAGCGTCTGCCTCGTTTGATTGGAGTCGCCAATGCGCTCGATATGATCCTGACAGGCAAGCAAATCCGGGCGAAAAAAGCGCGGAAAATGGGTATTACCGATGATTGTGTACCGAAAGTGTGTTGCTCAAAGTGGCAGAAGAGTTGGCGTTAAAGCCCAAACCAAAACGTAAGACCGGCTTTGGGGGATTGGGCAATGGGGTCAACGTCCCTCGGCCGTGGTGTGGTTTTCGATCAGGCACGAAAGAAAACCAATGAGAAAACCCGAGGTAACTACCCGGCTACAGACGCCATTCTGGATGTAGTGAAATCAGGCCTTGAGAAAGGCATGGAAAAAGGTCTGGCCATTGAGGCGAAGCGGTTTGGCGAGCTGGTGATGACGCCGGAATCCAAGGCCCTTCGCAGCATCTTCTTTGCCACTACCGCCATGAAAAAGGACAACGGCGCAGATGCTGAGCCGAAGAAAATAAAGCGGGTTGGTGTACTTGGCGGGGGATTGATGGGGGCCGGTATTGCCCATGTGACGGCCTGTAAGGCAGGCATTCCTGCTCGCATCAAAGATGTGGCTCCGGCAGGCATTCAGAATGCGCTGGGTTACAGCTACAAGCTTCTGGACAAAAAGCGCAAACGCCGGATTATATCCAAAGCTGAACTTCAGACGCAGATGAACCGGATAACGGGCACAACGGGTTTTGATGGTTTACACAATGTCGATATGGTGGTTGAAGCGGTCTTTGAGGATCTTGCGCTTAAGCACCAGATGGTTGCAGATATTGAGCGTGAAACCGGTGAAGGAACCCTCTTCGCAACCAACACGTCTTCACTGCCAATCAACCAAATTGCTGAAGGCGCAGCCCGGCCCGAAAACATTGTCGGCCTCCATTATTTCAGCCCGGTAGAGAAAATGCCGCTGGTGGAAGTCATTCCCCATGAAGGTACGTCAGCAGAAACCATTTCAACGGCAGTGTCCTTTGCCCGTAAACAGGGCAAGACCCCTATCGTCGTCGCCGACAAAGCGGGCTTCTATGTAAACCGCATACTGGCCCCTTACATGAACGAAGCCGCCAGAGTGTTGCTTGCCGGGGAACCGGTCGAGCACCTTGATGAAGCCTTACTGGACTTTGGTTTCCCTGTCGGGCCGATAACCCTGCTTGACGAAGTTGGTGTTGATATCGGCGCAAAAATCAGCCCGATACTTTTGGCCGAATTGGGAGAGCGGTTTAAAGCGCCGGATGTGTTTGATGTCTTGCTTGCGGATGAACGAAAAGGGCGGAAGAGTGGTAAAGGCTTCTACCTTTACGGCAGCAAAGCGAAGAAAGGCAAGAAAGAAGTCGATAAGCGGGTTTATAGCCTGTTGGGCCTGAAGCCAGAGGTGAACCAGACCGGCCCTGAAATATCAATGCGCTGCGTACTTCTGATGTTGAACGAAGCCGCACGATGTCTGGATGAAGCGTTATCCGCTCAGCAAGAGACGGTGATATCGGCGCCATATTCGGTATTGGTTTTCCTCCGTTCCTTGGCGGGCCTTTCCGGTACATGGACCGTCTGGGTGTCGACAAGGTGGTGGCGATGATGGAAGAGCATTCAGCGAAGTATGGAGAGCGCTTTGCACCATGTGAAAAACTGAAAAGCATGGCAGCAGAGAATCAAACCTTCTATTAATTAACTGAATAATTAGTAAAAACATCGTATTTACATTAAATGGGAAGGCAGTCCAATGTGGCTGCTTTCTTTCATTTTATGCTTATGAATCGCATAAATGTGCCTTTACTTGCGTATGACCAGTCACTAAGATCCATTTGCCTGATATCTCAGGCGTTATCTACTAATCACTATATACAAGGAATTGTGATGAAAAAGATCCTTGCAGCGGCAACGCTTTCAATGGTTATGTTCCCGGCTGCTCAGGCACTGGCTGACCAGGATATCGGTTGTGGTCTGGGTACCATGATTTTTGAAGGCAAATCAGGCCTGGCTCCAAAGGTACTTGGTGCGACTACCAACGGCATTTCTGGTAACCAATCTTTCGGTATCACCTTTGGCACCCTGGCTGTCAGGCTGATGGCGTAATCACTTCTCGTGAAAAGCTGGCAATGTTCATCGACGGTAACATGGACAACCTGGCTCGTGACATGGCGAAAGGTCAGGGCGAATCTCTGTCTACCCTGGCTGCGGTTTGGGGTGTAGAAGCCAAAGACCAGCAAGCATTCAACGACATGGCTCGCAGCAACTTTGCACGTATCTTCGCGAACGAAAACGTGACATCAAAAGACGTGCTGAACAACCTGAACGCGGTTGTTGCCCAAGACGCTCAGCTGTCTGCTTATACTCTGTCTTAATACCGACAGAATAAGATCCCGGCTATCCGGGATCTTTCCTTTTCCATGCTTTTTCCTGCTGGTTTCCTGATGACGTTTACTCTCGCAGCCAAAAGAACCTCCCGATTTGCATTCACTCCTTTATTCCTGAGCCTTTCCGCCACCTTGTTTTCACCCAACCTTTTAGCGGAAGGTATAAACAGTGAGCTCACGCCAGACTTTGACGCGCTCTCAGAACAGCCGGAGTGGCTGAAACTTGGGCATTACATCGACAAATTCGGTGGATGGGAGAGCCAAATCGACAGCGGGCGTTTTTTCCTGTCAAAGATCGGTAAGACCTCACCGGAAAGCGAGTTGGAAGCAACATACAACGCTTTTGTGCAAGAACAGCAAAGCGGTGAATCGACAGTCAGCTGTCAATATCCGGCCCGGTTTCGCTGGCTGAACAAAACGCTGTCAGCGGGTTGGAAAACGCCGGTTTGCCCGGCATTGGAGCAATGGAAAACCGTGATTGACCCGGCTGGCGTGACGCTGGTTTTCCCTACGGCGTTTATGAACAACCCGTCATCCATGTTTGGCCATACGCTTTTGCGGGTCGACGCCAAAGACCAGACCCGGAACAAAGAGCTGGTGGCCTTTGCCATAAATTTTGCCGCCGAGCCGGACGCCGGAGACAACGCAGCCGCTTACGCGGTAAAAGGGCTTGTCGGCTCTTATCCCAGCGCATTCTCCCTGATGCCCTATTATCGTAAAGTCCGGGAGTACAATGACCTGGAATCCCGGGATATCTGGGAATACAAGCTCAACCTGACACCGAAAGAAGTGGAAACGATTCTTTACCACTTGTGGGAGTTGCAGGATGCCCGGTTTGATTATTACTTCCTTGATGAAAACTGCTCATATCAACTGCTTTCCTTGTTACAGGTGGCGCGTAACGACCTGGCGCTTACCGCCGAATTTCCGCTTCATGCTATTCCGTCCGATACGGTTGCTGTGCTTAAAAAGAAAGGCTGATAAACCCGCCAGCTTACCGCCCTGCCTTTGGCACCCGGTTAAATCACTATGCCAGTGAGATGGATGACGCTGAGTTGGGGAAAGCTCTGGCACTGTCTGACCCGAATGTTGATGCTGAAAAGGTGATGCCTCCGGGTACGGATGCACAAAAGGCCGGGCGGTTGGAATTTGCCTACGAATCCCTGAACTTCCGTTTCTATGATGAGCGCCTGAACAGGGAGCTGATTGCCCCTAAACTCACCCAGCTTTTGATGGCACGAAGCCGGCTGAACGTAGATTCCCCGTTTTCACCTGTAACCAGACCGGATGACTCCCCGGATTCCGGCCACGGTTCAATGCGGGTCGGGTTGGGGTACTACAGCGCAGGTAATGAAAATGGCCAGGTAACTCTTCACTGGCGGGCGGCCTATCACGACATGTTGGACCGTCCGGGGGGCTTTATTCCCGGCGCACAAATTAGCTTCCTCGATGTATCTCTGGGTATCGACAAAGAGGGAGACGCCAGCCTGAACAAGCTGTACCTGCTGGATGCCATGTCTCTGGCACCGGACAACCGGATTTTCAGCAGTTGGTCGTGGAATGTAAGAGCTGGCTCTGACCGACAGCCGGTCGACAATGGCTGGGAAAACCGCTGGTTTTTTCAGGGTGGCTATGGCAAATCCTGGGGCAGTGCAGACAAACTGCATGGCTACCTGTTGGTGTCCTCGGAAGTGGATACAGGTTCTGCGGTTTCCCGAAATGCCAGCTTTGGTGTGGGAGTGGAGAGCGGTCTCAGCTACCAGTTTGCCAATCAAGACAGGGTTCTGCTCTCGGGGCAATATATGGCGATGTTTGATTCCCGGTTTGGCGCTCGTTCACAAGCAGCCTGCAATGGAACCACGTTGTGTCGCAGAATGTATCAGTTCGTGCGGAAGCCGGTTACCGCAAATGGGAAACCGACGATGTCTACGGTGAGATTAGAGGATATTTCTATTTTTAGCGTTGGCAGAGTGGTGTGGTCTTTGGCCTAAGATGACTGCGTCCTCGCTCATGCAGGGACGCAGGTATGTGCTGACATCCCTAACTGCGTTTCTTCTGAAACTGCCGGACATCCTCAATCAGCGTTGTTCCCCGAGGCAGTTTCACCTCTTCCTGGTGGCTGTTTCCACGGCTCAGCATAATCAACCGGTCTGCCGTCCGGGGTTTCAGGTGCTCAACCACAAAGCGAATCATGTCAGTACGGGTTAAGGCTTTCAGGGCTTCAGCTGCTTTCTGGCGTTGGTCAAAAGAGAGATCCCGGTTGCCGATACTATTCCAATAGCGCTGGTACGTACGCGCAGGTTGGCATCCGGCTCTTCTATCTGGCAAGAAGCCCTTGTTTGCTCTGCGCCCATTGCTCCTCATTGAGTTCCAGAAGAACCAGCGAGAAAGCATTGTGGAAGTCATCAATGGCCTTGATGAGCATCTCAGGATTGCCGTGAGGGGACTGGACGTAAAAATCAGCCCTGGCACCCGGTTCATGGGCAGGTTGGCGCTTCCAACCATATAACCGAGCTGTTGCTTGGTGCGCAACTGGTCAAAAAAGGTGGAGGACATCAGTTGGTTGGCAAACGTGTAAAGCGCGATTTGTTCAGGGCCTCGTTCTTCTGCCTGGTAATACACCAGGACGGCTGAATCGGCGTGATCGCAATCCATCTCGTACGCAAGGGTGCCGGCATTGTTGATTTTCACCAGAGGCCGGACCGATTCCTGATAACGCTGGTTTTCCACTCGTAGTGTATTTTTGACTACCTCAGCCAACTCGAAAGCCTGTTCTTTATGCCAGTTTCCATAAACAAACATATCGACATGCAGGATCTCCAGCATCTTGTCGACAAAGTCAGGTAAGTCAGATACTTCGAGGTTTTCCAGCGCTTCAACCATTTCCGGGTAGGGAGGGTTGTTTGGCTGCAACAGCCCGGAAAGCGCATTGAACAAGCGGCTGATAGGTTTGTCCTGAGCGGCGTTTTTCCAGTAGCGCAGGAGTTGTGCCTTGATAATGCTAAAACGCTCTGGCTTAAAACTGCGGTTAGAGAACCTGTCGAGCAAAATACCCAGAAGCAGCGGCATCTTCTCATTGAAGCCGGATAAATGCAGTGTTGCGCCACCCTGGTGCCCGTAGAGGTTGTAGTTCAGCCTGCGACCTCAGCCGGGTAGGCTGACTCATTGATGGCCTCCAACAGCATCTCGATGGCTACCCGGGTTTTGACAATGTTTTCGACCGAAGCCACAGAGTAAGGGCTGTCTATGGCCACATAAATAGAGCCCTTCGGCACCCGGAATTCTGTCTCCTGCCCGAACCACAAACTGAAACCCGGCAACTCCTGAATACACTCAGGATTTGTCTGTGTATCGTGTTCCAGCGGGAGCGGAACCGGCTGGTAGCTGATAAACGGGTTCGGTTCTGGCAAGGTCAGTGCCGGTGAAATATGGGGTTCATGCCAGGCGGCTCGCTGGTGGTCTGAAATCTCTTTGACGGTGTAGGGCGTAGAGTACCATTTTGCTTTTTCATGGTAGTTAAAGCCTTGCGCTATCAGGGTCAGGCGAAGGTTCTCCGGCGTCAGAAGTGCCAGCATTTGGCGGATATCCTGCTCGACGTAAGTATCCATCATATAGTCGCCATACATCACATCATCCGGCTCGTAGTGGTGCAGGTTCATGACCAGATGGCTGACAAGATCGATAGGCCGAGAAGCTTCCTGATGGTGGAATGCCATTTCCTGGACCGCCTGTTTTTCTTTGTAGCGCCACTCGTCCAGCCCCTTTTCCCGGATGAGGCGAATGGCCTGGAATACGTAAGTGACAATATCGTCGATATGATCAAGGCCGACAGGTGTCAGATTCAGGCTGACAGTGAACTCCCTGAAATTGCTGCCGGATATCCCCCCGCCAGCTGAAAGGGTGTTGATAAATCCCTTATTCTTGAGTAAAGACATCAGGCTGCCCGGGCCTTCATAACCAAGCAGGTGAGCAACATAAGACAGAGGTTTGGTTTTGTAGAACCCCCTCATCGAAGGAAGGGAGAAGTTCAGTGTCAGTTTGCGAACTTCCTTGCGAGGTTCAATGATAATGAGCTTGCCCTGCTGCTCAGGCGTGACCAGTGGTGCTTCCGGAACCCGGGAGGGCAATGATTTGTCCTCGATGCCCGCAAAATAGGTATTCGCCCAAGCTTCCAGTTCATCCAGTGATTGTGGACCGAGCAGCACCAGAGTCATCAGGTTGGCACTGTAGTTTTCCCGGTAAAACGTGACGAGTTCTTCGGTAATCGGCCCATCCCGGTCTTCAAGGGTCTCGGCGCTGCCTACGGAGAACTTGGAAAAGGGGTGTGCCGGGTTGACCGTCTCTTTCTGCACCTGGTAGATGCGGCGGATGTCATCCTGGAGTTTTAGTTTATACTCAGAATCAACGGCTTTGCGCTCGCGATCAGCACTGTCTGCCGCTAAAAGCGGGGCAATGAAAAACTGGGCGAACCGGTCAAGCCCTTCCTCAAAAAAAGCAGGGCGGACATCGAAGAAATAGGTGGTGTGCTCAGTACCGGTCCACGCATTATTTGAACCGCCGTTTTGGCTGATAAACGACTGGAACTGGCCTTCCTTTGGATATTTTTCTGTCCCCAGAAACAACATGTGCTCAAGAAAATGTGCCATGCCTTCCCGGTTTTCGGGTCATGGAAATGGCCGACATTTACTGAAAGCGCTACTGCACTCCTGGGGACCTTTTCATCATGGATTATCAGCACCCGTAATGCGTTTGCCAGTGTGAACTGACGGTAGGTCTTGCTGTCATTCGGGCTGATATGCACGTGATTTTCCTGGGAAATATTAACAAAGTACTCCATTATGGCTGCCCCGGGCGTAGGTGGCAATCACCGCGATAGCACTGTCTCAACCCCTGCGCACTTATCGCGAAACCTGATTTCCTGTGATCCGCACACGTTCTCATTGACGTGAATCGCTGTTAGCATAGCCAAAAAATGAATAAAAAGAGCTTTGATTGCATGCAAATTACAATAATGCGTCATGGTGAAGCTCCATGCACGCGAACAGTGATGCTGAGCGTCCCCTTACCTCTATAGGTGAAGCCCAATCCCAGCAAATGGCCTCTATGCTGGTAAAACAGACCGAACCCTTTGATTTGGTGTTGGTCAGCCCTTATCTTCGCGCCCAGCAGACATGGCAAAGTATGCGTACTTTGCTGCCGTCGGCCAGGGAGGTGATGACCTGTGAGGATATCACTCCCTACGGAGATTCTTCCCGAGCGGCGGAATACATTCGTGCGCTGGTGGAAGTGCATGGATACAAAAGTATCCTGGTTGTGTCACACCTTCCGTTGGTGGGATATATGTGCACCGAATTTCTGCCGGGTAGCCAGCCGCCTATGTTTCTGACAGGGGCAGCTGCGGTGATTGACTATGACTTGGACTCCGGAAAAGCCTCTTTGCTTGAAAGCTTGGTGCCGGGTATCCACTAAGTCATTTAATATTTAGGTATTTTCATCCTAAACTTTGACTGAGTGATGTCGATAACTCTTAAAGACACGAATTACAGCCCGGGGCGCATTCGATGAAAACCAAGTTATTTCTTACTGCTTTGATGGCGACACTGCTTGCCGGTTGCACCATGAGTATGGGCCCCCGGGTGGCGCAAATTAATGCGAATGGGGCAATTAAGTGGGGCTCAGGTGAAATTGAGCCGATGCATATTTCTACCACGGGTTCGACACTGACATTTCAGGGTGACAGTAACTTTCTGAACCGCAGTTCCATCGTGATTTTTTCGCGTATCGAGAGCGATAAAAACAACGACTGCGAGCTTTATTATGCCGAGAGCGAAAACCGCAGCAGAATGGAAATTTGCCCGTCTGGTGAGGTGACGTTGTTTTCAGAAGGCAAAATAATCAATGTTGGCCGTTTACTGCGTTATGAAGAAGTGTACTGACGTAGGATGATGAGACATTGGGAACCAAAAAGCGCCGAATTAACCGGCGCTTTTTTAGTGACATTTCGGACTGGATCAGTCTTTGTAGATTGAGAACTCGCCAGCCACTTCCAGCAGTTGCTCACGGGTCATCATAAAGACACCGTGACCGCCGTTTTCAAATTCCAGCCAGGTCAGTGGCAGGTGAGGGTACTGGTCTTCCATGTGGATCATGGAATTGCCCACCTCACAGATCAACACGCCATCTTCTGTCAGGAAGTTTGGTGCATTGGCAATAATGCGGCGAACCAGCTTCAGGCCATCTGAACCGGCGGCAAGACCCAGCTCCGGCTCGTGGCGGAATTCATCCGGCAGTGCGTCCATGTCCTCTTCATCCACGTAAGGTGGGTTAGAAACAATGAGGTCGTACTTCACTTCTGGCAGATCGCGGAACAGGTCAGAGCGCAGCGGAGTCACCTGCTGCTCCAGTCCATGGTCCTGGATATTCATTTCAGCCACTTCCAGCGCGTCAGTGGAGATATCTACTACATCCACTTCTGCATCCGGGAATGCATAGGCACAGGCGATACCAATGCAACCGCTGCCGGTACACAGATCCATGATGTGTGCAGGGCGTTTTGGCAGCATTGGTTCGAAATGAGACTGAATCAATTCACCAATCGGGGAACGTGGCACCAGTACACGCTCGTCCACAAAAAACTCCAGGCCACAGAAGTAAGCTTTGTTGGTCAGGTAAGCTGACGGAACGCGCTCATTGATACGGCGCATAACACGTTCAACAATGCGAAGGCGCTCACTGCTGGTCAGGCGTGAGTGGCGGGTTTCCGCCGGTACGTCGATAGGGAGGTAAACAGTTGGAAGCACCAATTGTACCGCTTCATCCCACGCATTGTCGGTACCATGTCCGTAGTACAGGCCGGCAGCGTTAAAGCGGCTGACGGTCCAACGAAGCATATCCTGCAGTGTTCTTAGTTCACTGACGACTTCGTCGACGAAAATCTTGTCCAAATTGGCCTCCAAATAACGTTACAATACCGCCTGATACACAGGGTTCGGCGTCATGGGTTAAGCGACCCACCACACAAGAGATAAGTAAGCGGCGATGAGCAACAAAAACGATTTACATGATGATGACGATTTTTCGCTGTTTCGCGAGGCGGTTCAAGGCGTAAAAAAGCTTGAGCAGGATACCATAAACCCGACCCGTCGCGTCATCACAAAAAACACCCAGCAACGGGCTAAAGTGCGTGAAAACAGGGATCATGAACACTACTTTTCTGATCAGTTTGAGCCCCACCTTGAAGAAGAAGGCCCGACTCGCTACGCCCGTTCGGATGTTTCCAAGTATGAAGTAAAACGCCTGAGGCGGGGTGTCTATGTTCCGGACATGTTCCTGGATCTGCACGGAATGAGCCAGCAAGAGGCCAAACGGGAAATTGCAGCACTGATTGCGGCCTCAATTAAAGAAGGGATTGAGTGTGTTTGTGTGATGCACGGTATCGGCAAGCATATACTCAAACAGAAAGTCCCTCTGTGGCTGGCACAGCACCCAAGTGTACTGGCATTCCACCAGGCGCCGTTGGAATTTGGCGGAGATGGTTCATTGCTTGTGCTGGTGGAAGTGCCGAAGTAAAAGAATTTTTGCTTCCCCCGCTGCAATATGGTTCATTAATAGCCACGCAAAGAAAGCAAACACAACGATAACGACAGAGGATGTAATGGCTGGTAACACCATTGGACAAGTTTTTCGTGTCACCACATTTGGAGAAAGCCACGGACTGGCACTCGGCGCAATCGTAGATGGTTGCCCGCCGGGAATTGAACTCACTGAAGCCGATATGCAACATGACCTGGACCGTCGCCGTCCAGGTACGTCACGCTATACCACACAGCGCCGTGAACCGGACGAAGTTAAGATCCTTTCCGGTGTTTTTGAAGGCAAAACCACAGGTACATCTATTGGCCTGCTGATAGAAAACACCGACCAGCGCTCTAAAGATTACTCAAATATCAAAGACCGATTCCGTCCCGGCCATGCGGACTACACATACCAGCAGAAATACGGTATCCGTGACTATCGCGGGGGAGGCCGCTCATCAGCCGTGAAACGGCTATGCGTGTTGCCGCAGGTGCTATTGCCAAGAAATACCTCGAGCAGGAATACGGGGTTCGGGTTCGTGCCTACATGTCCCAGATGGGAAATGTGAAAATTGAAAAGATCGACTGGGATGAAGTAGAAAAGAACCCATTTTTCAGCCCGGATGCCGACAAAGTGGAAGCCTTTGATGAGCTGATACGCGACCTCAAAAAAGAGGGTGACTCCATCGGTGCAAAGATTAGCGTAGTAGCGGAAAATGTCCCGGTTGGTCTTGGTGAGCCGGTATTTGACCGTTTGGATGCTGACCTGGCCCATGCCTTGATGGGAATCAATGCGGTAAAAGGCGTTGAGATTGGTGACGGTTTTGACGTGGTCAACCAGCGTGGCAGTGAGCACCGTGATGAGATGACACCGGAAGGTTTTAAATCCAACCATGCCGGTGGTGTACTGGGCGGTATTTCCAGTGGGCAGGATGTGATTGCGCACATTGCGCTGAAACCTACCTCTTCCATTACAGTCCCAGGACAGTCAATCGATGTTGATGGCAATCCTGTTGAAGTTGTCACTAAAGGGCGTCACGACCCTTGTGTCGGTATCCGCGCAGTACCTATTGCGGAAGCCATGGTAGCCATTGTCCTGATGGATCACCTGCTCCGGAACCGGGCGCAGAACGGAAAAGATCAGTAACGAATAAAAGAAAGGTGAGTAGCAGGTCTGCCGTTACTCACCTCCCATTTATCCAGTTTCACCGCTCACTACTCGCCACTCACTACTCCAGTCTTAAATTCCATAGCTTGCAAGTGGAGGACGACGTTACCCTTCCGCTACTTCCTTTTCCCCAAAACGGAAGACCGGCAATCCCCAGCCGAACTTCACAGCCGCCATTCGGAAAGTGAACCCTGCTACGAGAACCACAGGTGTAGTGATGTAGTCATGGACTCCTAATTCCACCATTCCCCAGTACATCCAGCCGGAGATAAACGAAATTGAAGCGTACAGTTCTTTGTGCAGAACCATCGGCTGGCGACGACAGGCAAGATCGCGCAACAGGCCACCGAATACGCCGGTTACAACCGCCGATACTACGCAGATTAGCGGCGGAAGCCCCATATCAATGGCTACCCGGCAACCGATAATACTGAATACAATCAGGCCCAAAGAATCGAGTAGAACGAAAATCCGGTGGTAGCGTTCAACCCACTGGCCAACCCAGGTTGTCAGGATACCTGCAATACAGGTAATAACCAGGTACTGGGGGTGTGCCACCCATCCCAGTGGGTAGTGTCCAAGTAATATGTCACGAACTGTGCCACCGCCAATTGCAGTCGCGCTGGCAACCAGCATGACACCAAACCAGTCCATATGCCGACGACCGGCAGCGAGGGCGCCAGTCATGGCTTCTGCTGTAATTCCAATGATATAGAGTGTACTAAGTAACATAAGGCTAATTCAAAAGTGGAATTGGGTTGTCCGGAAAGGTAGTTATTGTAGGTGAGTTGAGTCACAGAAAAAACCGATCTGTAACATGTTTTTGCATGAGAATAACTAATGGATTAGAGGTGTGGCCTGAATACCAGCGAGAGAGCACTGATGTAAAGCAGTTGGAGGAAGGAGGCTATCCATGTAGGTGCGCCCGGATAGCCTTAGAAAGGATCAGTTGACGTTCGCCTGCAACGTTTCCCAGAGCGATCCAACAATAGCCTGATCAGTTGGGCTTAGCTCGTTGGCATTCTCTTTCAGGCTGGATACAACACGCTGGCGGAAGACGTCCAGATCATTGATACCTTCCACTTCACAATCAGCTGCGGCCAGAGAGATGTGTCCGCGTAAGTAACCGCTGGCAAAGAGCTCATCATCGGTGGCTGTTTCTACCATTGAGTCAATGTGTTCCAGCAGTGCTTCTTCATAGTTATGGATCATCTTGGGTCCTGTATAAGCTGATTGACGTTAAAACGAGTCTGGTGTCAGAGCGGGGATGCCGTAATGGAGGCGAAATGCATCTGACAATTGCTTTGCCCTTGCCGGAATACCTTTGTCCAGGTAAGTCAAAACCTGGTTTCTGACATTATGGGTAAAGGTTGCCCGGTCCGGTTCTACGCCGGATAAGTTATCGCAGCTTACGTTAAAGCGAAAGCCACAACTTGCGGATAAAATCCATTCAAGTGCCTGGGGCTTGATTTCCACCTTCTCAAATTCAGCCTGGGTTGCTGCATCCCGGCCATCCGGCTCATACCAGTAACCATAATCTTCAAGTTTGCGTCGTTCTGGCCCGGCAACGCACCAGTGGGCCAGCTCGTGCAGGGCTGATGCAAAGAACCCACGGGCAAAAATGATTCGGTTGTGTGGGTGTTCGTTGTCAGCCGGGAGATAAATGGGTTCGTCTTCACCGAGCAGGAGTTCAGTGTTTTCAGCGTCCAAAAACTCTCGGTTGAAGAGGCGATCAAGTCTTTGTAGTCGTGGTGCATGTTACTTTCTCAAAAAATGCATCCCTGCATATATGGGTATATTAGAATGATCAGTTGGCTAGGCCGCTCTTGAGCGCTTTTCTCACCCACATCCGGGCAGGATGGAGAGCATCAAGGACGTCTTTTTCCATTGGCAATGGGTCGCCGCATATCTGTGAGGCTATGAGTTCGCCGAGAATCGGGGCAGATGTCAGGCCACGAGAGCCCAAAGCAAGAAGACAGTACAGCCCTTCGTAAACAGGGAGATTCTCGGATTCGGTTTTCTTCAGGTGTAAATCCTTGTAGCTCTCATGCAGTTGCGGGAAATCCGCCACATCACCGGCGAAAGGCAGGTGATCCCGGCTGGCACAACGGATACCAACCCGGCCTTCTTCGTTGTCCGTATTCACGTCCTGCGTCCATTCTTGCTTAATGCAGTTGAGCAGGCGTTGTTTATTATCCCCCTGATCCTCGAAGCGGAAAGCAAGGGACTCATCATTACGGCTGTAGCTGGCCCCAATACAATGTGTCCCCGTTTCAGGTTGGCCGGTGTCAGGTATCCGTCGAAACAGACGACTGATTTGAGTTTTTTCAGGGTTTCCGTCGTTTTTATATGGCTTACCTGCCCGCGCACGGAATAGGCGGGGAGTGGGGCTGTCTGCTCAAACCCGCTGAATTTGTGGCCATTTGCGACAACGACGCAAGGGTGGGTGAAAGTGCTGTCGCCAACGCTCAGCAGCCAATCTTTGCCGTGGCGTGTAAGCGTTGAAACGTCACTTTGATATTTGATGTCCAGTAAGCCTGTATTTTCCGCCAGGGACAGGATAGCCCGGGTCAATTGCTGAGGGCAGAGCCAACCGCCAAGTGGGTAGCTCACTCCAGTGAAACCGCTTGGTAAACCCAGCGCCTCGTCTGTCTCTGCTTCTGACAGGGGGCGGAGTATTTCGGCAGGGAAACCTCCGGAGAGCATTTTTTCCAGCTTGGTTGCTATCTTCTCATCCCAGGCGATCTGGGTGACTCCGCACCAGTCGTGGTCAAACGCCGCTTTTTGGGCTATCTGTTCGACAAACTGACGGGCGAAAACAAAGGCCGGGGCAAAAAAGCGGCTGAGTGCATCGTGGCTGCCGTTAAGCAGCGGGTATACCGCACCTTGCCGGTTACCTGAAGCGCCGGTAGCGGCTTCCTTGTCTTCACAATATAATGTGGAGCGAATACCGCGTTGGGCAAGAGCATAGGCAGTTGTTGCCGATGCTATGCCTCCGCCAATGATGGCGATGTTACCGGTATTTTCTGCCGGTTTACGTAAATACCAGGGAGCCATGTTGGATTGGCTTTGGCGGTTTTCCATCTTGCCAATAAGCAGCTCACGCTTACGGCCAAAGCCTTTGGCTTTGCCCATGGTAAAACCTGCGTCCATCAAGCCGCGGCGGACAAACCCGGCAGCAGTAAAGGTTGCGAGTACAACTGCTTTTGGAAAGCTGGGCCATCCCGTTGAACAGGTCCTGGTTCCACATTTCGGGGTTTTTGCTCGGTGCGAAACCGTCCAGGAACCAGCAGTCGACAACCCCTTCATAAGGCAGGCTATCTGGGGCATGGAATCCTTGATATCGCCAATCCAAAGATCCAGAGTGATCATGCCCCCGGCAAGCACCAGCCTGTGGCACCCCGACACCGCAGGGGGATAAGCCTGTTGTAACGCCTCAGCATATGCTTTCAATTCCGGCCATGCTTGGTGAGCCTTTTTAAGATCAGCAGGTTTAACCGGAAACTTCTCAAAACTGATAAAATGCAGCTCTTTAGTGGCTGAATCGGGATGTTGCAGGCGGTACGCTTCAAACATTTGCCACACCGCCATAAAGTTCAGGCCGGTGCCAAACCCAGTCTCGGCAATGACAAACCTGCGTTTTCCGAACGTTTCCCAGCGTTCCGGCAGGGCGTTTTGCTTGAGGAATACATAGCGGGTTTCTTCCAGTCCATTGGCATTGGAGAAATACACATCATCGAAAGCACTGGAAACCGGGGTTCCTGAATCATTCCATTCGATAGATGCAGGCTGGATTCGAAGGTCTGTCACAACAATCTCTGTAATTTGGAAAAACTGCCGCGAATTGTAACGTTTGGCTGTAAATACGACAAATTTGAGGTGGATTGGGTTATACCCAATCCATCTCAAGGTGCGTCATTCAGAGTGATTTCAGTGCGTTCAGTTCAAGGAAAATACCTGAAGGAATGGCAGCTCCCTTTCAAAGGTATTTGACACAGAAGTGGACGCACTGAAACACTCCCGAAGGGCGAGTTTGATTGGCTCTCATTCTACGTTGCTGTTTCTTGATTTAGAGCCACTAGATCGTCAAAACAGCGCCTTGACTGACAGCCAATCAATTCTCGCTGAAAACTGCACTTTGAGGTGGTTTGTATATAACTGAGTGCTTAATGAAAGCTGACCAGTTTTCCCCGTTAAAAACGGTATCATTCACGCAAACTGGAGTGTAGGAAACTAACATGAAACGAGTTGTGATTACTGGCATGGGCATCGTGTCCAGCATCGGTAATAACGTCAAAGAGGTTCTGGCTTCTTTGAAAGAAGGCAAATCCGGTATCACTTTTTCAGAGCAATTTGCTGAAAAAGGTCTGCGCAGCAACGTATGGGGTAGCCTTGATCTGAACCCTGCCGACCATATTGACCGCAAGAAAATGCGTTTTATGGGTGACGCCGCCGGTTTCGCTTATCTGGCGATGGAACAAGCTATTGCCGACTCAGGCCTTGCTGAAGATCAGGTTTCCAACGAACGTACTGGCCTGGTGGCAGGTTCAGGCGGCGCATCTTCTGTAAACCAAATTGCAGCGGCTGACATTCTGCGCGAAAAAGGCGTTAAGCGTGTTGGCCCTTACATGGTACCTCGTACCATGTCATCAACTGTGTCAGCGTGCCTGGCAACACCATTCAAAATTCGTGGTGTTAACTACACCATGAGCTCAGCCTGCGCAACTTCTGCTCACTGTATCGGCCATGCTATGGAACTGATTCAGCTTGGCAAGCAGGA
The DNA here is from genome assembly GCA_001310455.1 of Photobacterium sp. JCM 19050. Classification (GTDB taxonomy): domain Bacteria; phylum Pseudomonadota; class Gammaproteobacteria; order Enterobacterales; family Vibrionaceae; genus Parasalinivibrio. The sequence continues at coordinate 5,944 of BAXG01000009.1, read as the reverse complement.
TGTCGTTTTCGCCGGTGGCGGTGAAGAGCTCGACTGGAGCCTGGCAATGATGTTCGACGCAATGGGCGCACTGTCTACTAAGTACAACGACGACCCAAGCAAGGCTTCTCGTACATACGATTCAGCCCGTGACGGCTTCGTTATTTCCGGTGGCGGCGGCATGGTCGTGGTTGAAGAACTGGAGCACGCACTGGCTCGCGGCGCGAAAATCTACGGTGAAATCGTAGGCTACGGCGCAACCTCAGACGGCTACGACATGGTTGCCCCGTCTGGTGAAGGTGCCGTGCGTTGTATGAAGATGGCTATGCAGGATTTGGATGCGCCAATCGACTACATCAACACCCACGGTACTTCAACACCTGTTGGTGACGTGAAAGAGCTGTCAGCAATTCAGGAAGTATTCGGTGGCAACAGCCCTGCTATTTCTGCAACCAAGGCAATGACCGGTCACTCACTGGGTGCTGCCGGTGTGCAGGAAGCCATCTACTCAACACTGATGCTGGAGCACGGCTTCGTTGCGCCAAGTATCAACATTGAAAACCTGGATGAAGCAGCAGAAGGTCTGGATATTGTCACAGAGAAGCGTGACGCAGAACTTAAGACCGTAATGTCCAACAGCTTTGGATTTGGTGGTACAAACGCAACCCTCGTTATCCGTAAGTACGAAGGCTGATAACCACCACAACAAACCAATTCCAGGGAAGGCGTTCCAGATACTATCTCCGCGTTAGGCAAGGAGCGCACACAACACCAACCTGCTTCTTTGAGAGCGGAAGCAGGTTTTTCAGGTCCTGGATATTTGCCCGGCAAGATGCCGGGCTTTTTTGACTGTTGCTTTTCACGTCAACAGATGTGGTGCAATCGGCAGGAACCTTCACCCTATTCTCTCCTTGACCCCCCTCCCACCTGACGCAAACTGCCTCAAAAACCGTGGGACGAAACCATGCGTATTCTGATTGACGAAAATATGCCCTATGCGGCGGAGTTGTTCAGCCAACTGGGTGAAGTGACAGCCAAGTCGGGGCGTGACCTGACAGCGGATGATCTTGAAGGGTTGATGCCCTTATGATCGCTCAGTGACCAAGGTAAATCACAGCCTCCTTGAAAAAGCAGACAAGCTGAAATTTGTGGGATCAGCCACAGCGGGTACAGATCACGTTGATGAAAAGATCCTGGCTGAGCGCGGGGTGCATTTCACTGCGGCACCGGGGTGCAACAAAGTGGGTGTCGCCGAATATGTCCTGAGCGCTTTGATGGTACTGGGTCAACAGCACGGTTTTTCCGTGTTTTCCCGCAAAGTGGGCATTGTTGGTGCCGGTAACGTCGGTACGTATTTGGCAAGGTGCCTTGATGCGCTTTCCATTCCTCATATGCTCTGCGATCCGCCAAAAGAACTGGCGGGCGACACAAGAGAGTTTCATGATCTGCACACACTCCTGACCCAGTGTGATGTTATCACCCTCCATACGCCACTGACTTATGACGGTGAATACCCTACGCACCATTTAATCAATGCAGACGCGTTAGCGGTGATGAAAGGCAATGCCATCCTGATCAATGCCGCCCGCGGGCCGGTTCTGGATAATCAGGCGCTGAAGGAGCGTTTACTCGATGATACCCATGGGCTGACTGCTGTGCTGGATGTGTTTGAGCACGAGCCTCACGTAGATCTGGAACTGCTGCCGTTGTTGGCATTTGCTACGCCTCACGTTGCCGGGTATGGCTTGGAAGGAAAAGCCAGAGGTACCACCATGGTGTTTAACGCGTTTTGTGAGTTTCTCGGCACCAAGGTGAGGGCTGAAGCCGCAGACCTGCTTCCTTGTGCTCCTATCCCGGAAGTGCACCTGAGTAGGAAATGGCTGGAAGCTGACCTGTTTTCACTTATCCAACTTGTTTACGATATCCGCCGGGATGACGCCCTGTTCAGGCGTGCCATGATAACATCCGCATCTCAGCGACTCACATTTGACCAGTTACGCAAGAACTACTGGGACAGACGTGAATACGGCGCGATAACAGTGGCGGGACAACCGGAGTTTGGGGTAGAGTCCCTTGCTCGTTTGGGCTTTGCTGTCCAGACTGAGCATTCTGCTAAACAAGATATCCAATCAGGGGAACAGGCATGACACAAGAGTTCGATATTGCCGTATTGGGTGCGACCGGTGCTGTAGGTCGTACCATTCTGGAGGTTCTGGAAGAGCGTAACTTCCCGATCCGTAATCTTTACCTGATGGCGAGTGAGCGCAGCGCGGGTGAAAAGATTCGTTTTAAAGGCAAGTCGATCATGGTTCAGAATGTGGAATCATTTGACTGGTCTCAGGTTCAGGTCGCTCTGTTCTCAGCCGGTGCTGCTGCGTCGCAGGAATGGGCGCCTGTGGCGGCTGACTACGGTGTGGTAGTGATTGATAACACCTCATGCTTCCGTTATGACCCGGATGTCCCGCTGGTTGTGCCAGAGGTGAACCCTGAAGCCATTGCGGACTATCGCGACCGCAATATCATTGCCAACCCTAACTGCTCTACCATCCAAATGCTGGTGGCGCTGAAGCCAATCTATGATGCTGTGGGTATTGAGCGTATCAACGTATCAACCTACCAGTCTGTATCAGGCTCTGGCAAAAAGGGCATTGATGAGCTTGCAGGCCAGACTGTCCGCCTTCTGAACAGCCAGGATGCAGAGCCAAGCCTCTACAAAAAGCAGATTGCGTTTAACTGCTTGCCTCACATCGATGCATTCATGGAAAATGGCTACACCAAAGAAGAGATGAAAATGGTCTGGGAAACCCAGAAAATTTTCGGCGATGCTTCAATCGGTGTGAATCCTACTTGTGTGCGCGTGCCGGTATTCTATGGCCATGCTGAAGCTGTCCATGTTGAATGTACTCAACCAATCGACGCGGATTACGCAACCGCACTTCTGAGTAAAGCAGAAGGTGTGAAGCTCTTTGAAGGTGAAGATTACCCAACCCAAACCAAAGAAGCCGCAGGCAGGATGCTGTCATGGTCGGCCGGATCCGCAATGACATCAGTCATCCAAACGGTCTGAACCTGTGGGTGGTTGCGGACAACGTACGTAAAGGTGCCGCAACCAACGCGGTACAGATTGCAGAACTGCTGGTTCGCGATTACCTCTGATCGGCATTTCTGAGCGTACTACAGGCACTCCCGGGCTAAGCTCGGGAGTGAACCTGAGTCAATGGCACAGAATTGCGACTTCTCTCTACAGGTTTTCCTTATTCTTCCGATATAGTTAGCACTAGGTTTGATTTTTCAGGCTGTTGCTGCGTTTGATACGTTGTTTAAACCGCGTCGCAACAGGGGAAAATCACAACCGTGTTTTGCCATGTTTTTGACTTTGACCTTTTTTCGTACCAACTGCCTGTTGGTTGCTGGAAGGACCAAGCCAAAAAACAGGGATAAGTTATCAACTTCACAGGGGAAGCGGCCCGTGTCCGAGCCCGAAGAGACATCTGATTTCATGACAGCAAAATTGATGACCGAAACGACCAGTTCCAAAAAACGTACGTTGATGATTAAAACGATACGGGCACTTCCTTTAGCTCTGGTGACAGCCAGTGCGCTTTTCCTAATGCATCCGGCGATTGCCATTTCTATCGTGGGCCCGAACGGTGAAACGGCTCAGCCGCCCGCACCAGAGACGTTACCCCGCGAACAAACCATTACCGAAAGGTTCAACCAGACCCGTCTGCCTCAGGTAGAGCAACGTTTGGACAGGCTATACGGGCCAACGGGTGAAAATGAAACGCTTTGGTCCATCGCAACGCGTTTCCAACCCAATGATGCCACGGTGTACCAAACCCTTGGTGCCATTTTCCGTTTAAACCCCGGTGCATTTGAAGACAACAATATCCATGGACTGCTTCCCGGCTCTACTCTGCTATTGCCTACAGTAGAGCAAGTTCGCCGCGAAAACTCTGCGAAGGTAGCCTCTCGTCTGGAATCAGACAAGCTCCGGGCACCGTTCAATCAGCCACAGCAAACTGCCACGCCGGCTGCCAAGCCAACAGAACTGGTAAGCAAACCAGCACCGCAGCCAAAGCCAGAAACTCAGCAGCTGCAGTGAAACCAAGCCCTGAAACAAAACCTGATCAGAGCGCCAAACAACAGGTGACAACGCCGGAAGTCAGTGAGAAATCTGCTGAGGAGCTGAAAGCTCAACTTGATGCGTCTGACATGCAAATCGGCCAGCTGGTAGAAAGCAACCACATTCTGAAAATTCGCCTTTCCGAGTTGCAACATGAGCTGTCTTCACTGAAAGATCAGATGTCCGGTGACGAAGAATTGCAGGACGAAATCAAGAAATTCCTCGCGCAACAGCGACAGATGAAAGTGGCTCAGGAAACTAAACCACCTTCAATGCTGGATGATATCGCCAGCTCGCCATTGATGTTGGCGATGCTCGCGCTACTGCCAGCCGGCTTGATTGCCGGTCTCATTGCCTTATTCCTGATGCGCCGTAAAAAGAATGAGGAAGAAACTCCTCAGCTCGAGGCGAAGACTCCGCCTCCGGTTCCGGAAGACGATCCGGATTTGGATGAGCCGGACCTTGGCCTGGATGACGAACCGTCTCTCGGTCTTGATGATGAGCTTGAGCTTTCTGATGACCAGGATGGTTCAGAGAGCCTCGAAGACATGCTGTTCGACGAATCGGGTGCAGATGATGAACTGTTCGATGACAGCATGATGGATGGTGCAGGTGTCATTGATGAAGATTCGCAGGATGTTGATGTCAGTGCGAGTGGTTCTGAAGCTCTGGGTATGGACGACATGGAGCGTGCCATCAATGAACTGGATTCAGGTACGGAACAAGAGCAGGACGAGACAGCACCTCTGAGTCCGGATGAAGAGCTGGCGGCAATGTGGGAGCAATCTCTGGCGGACGACAGTGACCAGGATGATATTGACGCCTGATGAGCGGTGCTCTTGAAGAGCCAGAGACGCCGGCGACCGAGCCGATGCCAGATCCAGAGCCGGAAATTGATTTGTCGGCTGAACCGGACGACCTGCCATCAGACCTTGATCAGGACATGATTGACTCGCTGTTTGGTGGCTCTGACACCACTCAGGAACAAGAGCCTGAGGCAGCACCGTTCAGCGAAAAACCACCGATTGAAGATGATGTCGATTTTTCAGAAGAAATTGACCTGTCTGATGACGACGAAGACTCTGAGGCTGCGCTCGATGAGCTCGAAAGTATGCTGGAGGAGTCCGGTGATGACGCTATTAATGATATCGCTGAAGATGCTTTATTGGATGAAGTGCTGGGCCAATCTGATGACGACCTGTTTACGCCGGATAGCGAGGACGGTTTGGTTGACGATCTATCTGATAACAGCACAGATCTGCTTGATGATCTTCTGGACCAGGATGAGATCAGTGATGTTGAAGATGGAGACGTCGTATCAGATAACAGCACTGACCTGCTCGATGATCTCCTCGATGAAGAGACCGACAATGAACTGCTGAATGACATTCTCAGCATGGACGATAATGTCGAGGAGGAAGCCGATGATGAGCTTGCCGAACTTGAGCGCATGTTGGAATCCACTACTGAAGAGGAGGATTTTCCAACAAGCTTGATGAGGAAGAACTAGACTCGGACTTCAACCCGGATATTGATGAAGAACCTCTTCCAGAGCTAGAGAAGGGAATGACGGTTGAAGAAGCGCTTAATGCTCTCGAATCAGCGGAGCCGGAAGTGGAGACTTCTGTTGAAGAGCAACCGTTAGAAAACGTTGATAAGCTTGGAGAGCATACTGATGTTGAAGAGGTAGATATTGATTCGCTTCTCAATGAAATGGATGAAACGGTTGATGCCTCGCTGACCAATGAACCGGAAATTGATCTTGAAGCGTTGCAGGATGAAATGCCTGATACTCCTGCAGAGCCAGAGCCAGAGCCAGAGCCAGAGCCAGAGCCAGAG
>BAXG01000008.1 GCA_001310455.1 Photobacterium sp. JCM 19050 | reverse complement strand
AAGCAGCCCAGCATTTGATGGCCTCAAAGAAGGCGCAACCAAAGAGATCAAAGTAACCTACCAGGTGACCGACGGTCATGGTGCAACCGTTGACCAGACCGCCACTATCACCGTCACCGGTACTAACGATATTCCAGTTGTTGGTGAAGTCATTACCAAAGGTGTGGTTGAAGGAGAAACAGCTCAGACCGTTACCCTCACCAACAACATCACCGATGTGGATGGCGATACCCTGACCGTCGTTGATGGCAGCATTAAAGGCCTGACCGACGGTGTGACCGTTGATGGCAATAAGCTGACTATCGACCCAAGCAGCCCAGCATTTGATGGTCTCAAGGAAGGTGAAACCAAAGAGATCACCGTGACCTACCAGGTGACTGACGGTCATGGTGCAACCGTTGACCAGACTGCCACCATCACCGTTACCGGTACTAACGATGCGCCAAAAGTGGCTCTGTTATTACTGAAGGCTTCACCGAAGGTAACCCGGCTAAAACCGTTGACCTAACCACTCACATCACCGATGTGGATGGCGACAACCTGACCGTGGTTGATGGCAGCATCAAAGGCCTGACCGATGGCGTCACTGTTAAGGGCAAGACCCTGACCGTTGATCCATCCAACTCAGCGTTTGATAGCCTGAAAGAAGGTGAAACCAAAGAGATCACCGTGACCTATCAGGTGACCGACGGCCATGGTGCAACCGTTGACCAGACTGCCACCATCACCGTCACCGGTACTAACGATGGCGCGCATATCACTGGTGAGACCATTGGCTCTGTTACTGAAAATGACCCCACCCCCGTACTTACAGACCACGGCAAGCTCGATATCACTGATCTGGATAACGGAGAAGCTCAGTTCAAGCCTGATGTCATTAAAGCCGAAGGTACATTGGGGAACCTGAGTATTGATGCCAATGGTGAATGGCACTATTCCGTTGAGAACAGCCTGGTTAATTATCTGGGTAATGGTGAAAGCAAGGTAGAAAACTTCACCGTTACATCCGAGGACGGCACCACTCAAACAGTGACTGTCACCATCCATGGTACCGATGACAAGCCAGTGGTTTCGGGCTCATTTACCGGCAAGGTAACAGAAGGAAATGAGGGTGATGCCCCGGTTACAGCATCCGGCACCATTGCAATCACAGATGCTGACCAGCACGACCAACCAGTGTTTGAAAATGGCCAGTTCAAAGGCCAGTACGGTTCACTGGAGCTGAAAGACGGCCACTGGACCTATATCCTGGACGAGACCAAGGTTCAGCAGTTGCCTGGGGGTGAAGAAGTTACCGATACCGTTACGCTAACGGCTTCTGACGGTACCCAACAGGAAATTTCTGTTGCTATTACAGGTACAAACGACCAAGCAATTATTGGTGGTACTGATTATGGAACTTCAACTGAAGATCATATAACTAGAGTCCGCGGAATATTGACCAGTGATGATATCGATGGTGTTCAGGATTCATTTAAAGAAGAACTATTTGACGGCCAATACGGCTCACTGTCTATGTCAGCCGATGGTCTCTGGACTTACAAGCTGAACAACAGTTCAGACGCCGTCCAGCAGCTCCAGAAAGGTGAAATCAAAACCGAGACATTTACCGTACATAGTGAGGATGGTACAGCTCACCAGATCACCGTTGATGTTAAAGGTGAAAATGACAGCGCTGATATTACCGGCAACTTCACGGGCAAGGTAATAGAAGACCAAGGACTGGGTGACAAGCTGACCAGCCACGGAACACTTGCAGTCAAAGACATCGATCACGATGAGTCTTACTTCAACACTACCGTGACCAAACCTGCTGATACCCTGGGCAACCTGACTATCGACCGTAATGGCAATTGGACTTACGACGTCGACAACAGCAAGGTCCAGTATCTGGGCGCTGGTGACACTAAGGACGAAACCTTCACCGTTACGTCTGCAGACGGCACTGAGCAGAAGATCACCGTCACCATCACCGGCACTAACGACGCGGCCCATATCGACGGCTCTGTTGCGGGTACTGTAACCGAAGACGGTAATTCCGATTACCTGCATAACGATCCTGAGCAGCCTGATACCTCAACTTCTGAATCAGTTGAAGGCAAGCTGACGGTCGACGACATCGATGGGCAGGACGCCTTTAAAGCGTCTCAAATCGACGGTAAGTACGGTCACTTTGAGATTGATACTGACGGTAACTGGAAGTACGTTCTCGACAACAAGAGTGATGCTGTACAACAGCTGTCTGGTAAGGAGACTCAAACAGAGACCTTTACTGTGCATACTGCCGACGGCTCCTCCAAAGACATCGTTATTACCGTAAATGGTCACAATGACCATCCAGAAATCGGTTATGTTAATGCACCGGATCAGCACCGTGTAGACAAGTTCTATTACGAAGGTGATGGTGATGTCCGCGTGTTTAACGATATCACTCTGAAAGATGTCGACAGCTCAGAGTTCAGTCATGTCACTGTACGTATTACTGCCGGTATCAACGGCAACGTGCAGAACAACTATGATGCAGAACACGACTTTATCTCCCTGTCTCCGGAAATGGCCGGAAAATACGAGATTACCCAACATAACTACGCTGACCATGACGGTGCAGTCGTGGGCAGCTGGGAAATCACCGCTAAAGACGGTCACCAACTGACTCACGATGAAGTACTGGAAGTCGTCCGTAATGTGGAATACCGCAATACCATGACTGACCAAAACGGTGTCAGCAAGGCCATTGATGTCTTCGTACAAGATGATCAGGGTGCGCCGAGCTATGTGGTTATCTCTGATATGCACCTGCAAAACGCGCTGAATGACAACTTTGATGGCTCTGAAGACATGACAGTAATGGGAAATGTTCTTCACAACGATACATCTGACAAAACCTCGGATGTCAGCATCCAAAGTTTCACCGTTGATGGCAAGGAATATGCTGCTAGCAACCATATTGTTGTCCTGCAAGAAGGTACATTGATCCTGCAGACAAACGGTCACTACAGCTTCACACCTTTATCAAACTGGAGCGGAAAAGTATCGGATATCACCTACACCACAAACCATGGCGGTACGGCAAAACTGGAAATCAGTGTCACGCCTGAAGTGGATGCTCCGACGCTGCAAATAGGCAATACCGACACCCAGACTACCTTCACATTCGATAACGTGAACCTGGGTAACCATGAACTGGATGCAAATGTTGATGCGGGCTCCTTGATTGGTAACGGACAGGTCATCAAATGGCAGTCCACTAACCCTGGCCAGGATATCGAGATCGGACGGGAAGATGTTTACCTGAGAAATGGCTCTGACAACCAGGCGCTGGAAGTCGAAGCCAATCCGGGTGATAAAAACATCTACACAGACCTGGATCTGACCACCGGTAAGCACTACCAGATGGGCTTTGATATTACAGCCAGGGTGATTAATCCGGGGTCTTGTAACCTGACCATCACCCTGACACCGATTGATGAGCACGGCAACGCAACCGGACAAAGCGAAACGCTGTACCGGTTTACGCCAAGCCAGGCTGGTTGGGTACGCGACAATATCATTGACCTGCCGGTTGAAACTTCAGGCAAATACCGTCTCGAAATTAATGGCGACAACGGTGATACCGTCGGAGCCGTTCTGGACAACGTGACATTTACAGCACAGTCAGGGGTAGGTTACGAAGACAACTTCATTAACCTGAACCCTATTGAGGCGAGCCTGACGGATACCGATGGCTCAGAAACGCTGAAAGTGGAACTATCCGGCTTGCCTGATGACGCTGTAATTGTGGATGGCAATTCTGACCATGACACAGTCCACGTCGTCAATGGTGTAGCAGATGTCAGCGGCCTGGATTTGGGCAATCTGTCAGTGAAAACCTCGCAGATCGGCGACTACAACGTCCGGGTAACTGCCACAGCGACTGAAACAGGAACAGGCGCAACTTCAAGTCAAGTTGCAGATATGACTGTTTCGGTTAAGGAAGTACCGACACATCCTGAAAACATTTTCCACGGAGGCAATGGTAATGATCAGTTTGTGCTTAGCAGTGACGGCGGTTTCATGGAAAACGGAAAGTGGTACGGTACAAAATCAGCAAAACTTAACGTATCACTGAGCTCGGAGAGCTCAACCGAGCAAGGGCAGTTGCCGGCTCAACACCAAACGACTATCGACACAGATCTGATTATCCACGGGGGTAACAGCAACGACTATATAGACCTCGGTATCAGCGAAGCAGACAACACCGTAAATGCTGGCAGCTCACTGCCAAGCAATCATGGTGAATACAACTTGGATATGCTGGAAGACACACATTTCATCAATGATGATATGAGTCAATTAGTCGGTAGTGATGGACATATAAACCCCAATTACCAGTCTGATTTTCAAAGTGGCCATTCCTCAAATCGAATTCAGCATGCCATTGAATTCCACACAGACAACCACCAGCATCCACTGGCTGATCTGGTCAATATGGGAAGCGGCAATGACACCGTGACTGGCGGAACAGGCACACTGGCTGCCTATGGCGGCGCAGGCAACGACACCCTGAGTGGCGGTAGTGGCAGTGATGCCCTGCGCGGTGGCTCCGGTAACGATGTACTCCTGGGCGGAACCGGTGATGATATCCTGCGTGGCGATACTGGCAATGATGTTATCCAGGGTGGTGCCGGTAACGATATATTGATTGGTGACGGTGGCATGGACACCTTCGTCTGGAAGGCTGACGACGTAACCGGGGAGCACAATTCAGAAGACGAAGTTAAAGACTTTGAGTTTGGGAACGACCGTCTTGATTTGTCCGAGCTGATTAAAGCATCTGGTGACGATATTTTTGATAAGTCACACATCAAGGTGAAAATCGAGCATGATTCCGATCAAGATGTCGACGTCGAGTTCCACTTCAAAACACAAGGAAAGCATCACTTCCACCAAGAAATAGAGCTGGATGATATCGATAAATCAACATTGGAGAAGGTGCTCGGTCATGACGTTCATAATGGCACAATTAAAAATGGTGTTTTGAATAATGAGCACGACATCAAAGCCCTGTTTGATGCGGTAACGGGTACTGATACTCATACCCAAACCATACTGATTCAAGATCCGGAAGATCTTCATCATCTGTAACTGAAAGGTACGGGCGCAGCTTTTGGCTGCGCCCGTATTTTCGTTTTTTAAATTCAGTAGAGAGAATTCGCGGTGACTTCAACCACCAAATTGAAACCGCAGTGGAGTATTCCGGCCTCGGCTCAGACCACCGAAGACCCCTTGCTTGACTGTCTGGTACTGCTTACTGAGCACTACGGTAACCCTTGCTCCAGTGATGCGCTGACAGCCGGGCTTCCGATGACCGGTGCCTGCCTGACGCCAGGGCTTTTCCCCCAGGCGGCTGGCCGGGCGGGGTTAAGTGCTCGCCTGCTTCGAAAACCGCTGGACCAGATTTCATCCATGCTGTTCCCATGCGTATTACTGCTCAGGGACCAGAAAGCTTGCCTGTTACACCGGATGGGATCAGAGAATGGGCGCAATGTCGCGGTAATCCAGTTGCCTGAAAACGGCGGTGAAACAGAAATCCCGCTCGAAGAGCTGGAGGCCATCTATACCGGCTATACCATCCTGGTAAAAATGCAGTACCGGGGTGACCGCAGTGTTGACCTCCACCTGCACAACACCCAGGAACACTGGCTCAAGGTCATGCTGCGTGACGCCATGCCCATCTACCGGGATGCGCTACTGGCTTCACTGGTGATAAACCTGTTCGCGCTGGTATCACCCCTGTTTATGATGAACGTCTACGACAAGATTGTCCCCAACCTTGCCTTCGAATCCCTCTGGGTTCTGGCAAGCGGTGCGGCACTGGCGTTTATCTTCGACTTCACCCTGCGCTCACTTCGCAGCTCGCTTATCGACATAGCCGGGAAAAAAATCGACATCATTGTCTCTTCCCGCCTGTTTGCCAAACTGATGGGGATGCCCCTGGCAAACCGCTCGCCAAGTGTCGGCGGCATGGCAAAACAGATGAGCGAATTTGATTCTGTCAGGGACATGCTGACCTCCGCAACCCTGACCACCCTGGTAGACCTGCCGTTTGCCCTGTTCTTCCTGTTTGTAATTTATGTGGTGTCCGGCGACTTAGCTGCCGTGCCGTTTTTTGCCGGCCTGCTGATTATCGGGTACACCTTCTGGGTACAGCCGCGCCTGCGAGAAGCCATTGAGGAAAGCAATAAGTTCGCAAGCCTGAAAAACGGCCACCTGGTGGAAAGCCTTTCTGCCATTGAATCTATCAAGGCAAGCGTTGCTGAAGGGCTGGTACAGCGTACCTGGCAGCAGATGATTGCCCACACCGCCAACTGGAACCTCAAGGTTAAAAAGATCTCCCAGTCGGTCTCCTACCTGGCAACCTTCGTCACCCAGATGACCTCTATTGTTGTAGTCATCCTCGGGTATACCGCTTGTCTCAGGGAGAACTTTCCATGGGTGGCATTATTGCAGCAGTGATGCTATCTGGCCGCGCTGTGGCACCGATGGCACAGCTTGCCAACCTGCTGACCCGTACCAACCAGACAGCCAGCGCCCTTCGCCAGCTTGATACCATTATGAATGCGGAAGATGAGTTCGCCGACAAAGGCCACCTTATCAGCCGCAAACGCCTGAGCGGCCATATCCAGGCTGACAACATCGGCTTTACCTACCCAACTCAGAAAAGCCGGTGATCTACCCAAGCTCCCTAACCATCAATGCCGGAGAGCGAATCGCGATTATCGGCAAGAACGGTTCGGGAAAAACATCGCTGTTGAAGATGATGGCCGGCCTGTTCCACCCAAGCCAGGGCAGCCTGCGCTATGACGGCATCGACAGCAAACAGATCCACCCGGCAGACCTTCGCCACAACGTCGGTTACATGCCGCAGGACATCACCCTGTTCCACGGTTCCATCCGCGACAACATCATGTTCGGCACCCGCCAGGTCAGCGAACACCAACTGATACGGGCGGTGCAACTGTCCGGCGTTGGGATGTTCACCAGCAAGGATTCCGAGGGTCTGGACAAAGAAGTTGGTGAGCTGGGCGAAACCCTTTCCCGGGGACAGCGTCAGTCCGTCGCCCTTGCTCGCGCGATCCTCAACGATCCGCCAATACTCGTGATGGACGAACCCACCGCCAGTATGGATGCCACCGCAGAGAAACAGTTCACCCACGCCATGATGCGGGTCAGCAGTGAACGTACGCTGCTGCTCGTCACCCACAAGATGTCCCTGCTCAACCTGGTAGACCGCATTATCGTGGTCGACAACGGCCGAATCGTCCTCGATGGCCCGCGTGAGCAAGTGATGGCAAAACTTCATGGCCATCAGGAGCCCCAGCGTATCCAGGCGGGAGGGCAGCATGAATAAGCCGGTATCTATGACCCCGACAGAGCTCGAAATGGTGGATGATGTCTACGGTGCCATGATGATGGAAGCGCCGATTCGCTACCGCTGGATTGTCTGGACCATCGTCACCATGGTGTTGCTGTTTATCATCTGGGCCAACTTTGCCTCTCTCGACCGGGTAACCCGGGCAACCGGCAAAGTGATACCGTCCACCCAGGTCCAGGTTATCCAGAGCCTTGATGGCGGTGTCCTTGAAGATATGTACGTTAAAACCGGCCAGGCTGTCACCAAAGGAGAGCCGCTGGTCAGAATTGACGATACACGCTTTCGCTCTGACCTTGCCCAGCAAGAAGAAGAACAGGACAGCTTGCGCGCCAACATTCTCAGAATGAAACAGGAGCTTGCCAGCATCAAGCTCGCGCCGGTTTCCGCTGACTGGCGTGAGCAAGTCCGTATCGACAAAGCCCCGCTTGCGTTCCCTGCAGATCTGGAAAGTGGCGAACCAGAACTGGTTTCCAGACAGCGTCAGGAATACGCAGGCCGACTGGACAACCTGAAAAACAGCGTTGATATCCTCGCCCGCCAGATCCTGCAAAAGCAGCAGGAAAGCAACGAGCTGCAAACCAAGATCCAAACCATTAAAAATAGCCTCAAGCTCATCACCAGAGAGCTGTCGATGACTAAGCCTCTGGCGAAAAAAGGCATTGTGCCGGAAGTGGAACTGCTCAAGTTGCAAAGACAGGTCAACGATATGCGCGGCCAGCTTGCCTCACTCAAGCAGACCCAGCCGAAAATCAAGGCGACCTTTGATGAAGCCATTCTCAAACGCCGCGAAGCCGTGCTCGCTTTTACCAACGACACGCGCTCCAAGCTTAGCGAACTGGAAACCAAACTTTCCCGCCTCAATCAGGCTCAGGTGGGTGCACAGGACAAGGTCGACAAAGCAGTTATCTATTCCCCGGTAACCGGTTCAATCAAAACCATCCATATCAACACGCTGGGGGGTGTCGTCCGCCCGGGTGAAGACATTCTGGAAATTGTACCGACAGAAGACCAGTTGCTGATTGAAGCCAAGGTCAAACCCAAGGACATCGCTTTTCTTCACCCCGGACTGCCGGCGGTGGTGAAGGTTACGGCCTACGACTTCACCCGTTATGGGGGACTCAAGGGCACCGTTGAGCACATCAGTGCTGACACCACTCAGGATAAGGAAGGCAACAGCTTCTACCTGGTCCGTATCCGTACCAACCGCTCCAGCCTGACCCGAAACGACGGCACTCCGATGCCGATTATCCCGGGCATGCTGACCTCGGTGGACATCATTACCGGCAAACGCACGGTACTGGACTACATCCTGAACCCAATTCTGCGAGCCAAAGAAAATGCGCTTCGTGAACGTTAACAACAAGAACTGCAGGAGAACTGTAATGAACCATCCCTTGCTCCGCCATGCAAAGCGGAGTTTGGCCGCGCTTGCCATCGCATCCGCACTGACACCGGGGCTGGCGTGCAGCCAGACCCTGGAACAGGCAGTCGCCAACACCCTGGATACCAATCCGGCGATTCGCCAGGCATTCAATCAGTTTAAGGCACGCGAAGAACAGGTAAACCAGGCGCAAGCCGGCTACCTGCCTACCATCGACCTGACCGCAGGAATCGGCCGCGAGGAAATAGACAATCCGGTTTCCCGCGCTAAAGGGGGAACCACCAGCCTCAACCGAGGTGAAGCCGGGGTATCTATCAAGCAGGTACTTTTTGACGGATTCCGTACCGCCAACGAAGTGGACCGTTTCAGCCGTGAAGCCAGCTCTGAACAGTGGAAGCTTTACGGTACGGCGGAAAACAAGGCGTTGGATACCGTCAAAGTGTACCTGAACTACCTTCGGGCAAAGCAAGTAGTGGTACTGTCTGAGAAAAACCTTAAGAGCCACGAAGAAACCTACGACCAAATCAAACAGAAAACCGAATATGGTCTGGGCTCCACTGCCGACCTGTCACAGGTAACCGGACGCCTTGCCCGCGCCCGCGCCAACCTGATTTCTGCTAAAAACAATCTGCTCGATACAGAAAGCCAGTTCTTCCGCGTGGTCAACCAGGCACCTAAAGATTTAATCAAACCTATGCCTGACACCGCAATGCTGCCTGACAACCTCAAGGCGGCTCTGGATGAAGCAAAACAGAATCAACCAGCCCTGCATTCGGCAATGAATGATATTGAAGCTGCGCGCTACGAGCGTAAATCGGCCAAATCCAATTACTACCCGGAAGTGAGCCTGGAACTGAACGGCGGCTGGAACAACAACCTAGGTGGCACAGAAGGTTACGCCAACGACCTGCAGGCCATGGTGCAGATGCGTTACAACCTGTTTAACGGTGGCAGTGATTCAGCGCGAGCGGGAAGCCTCTTACAAACTGGGCCAGGCTCAGGAGATCGAACAGAACACAGTCCGCGAAGTGGTAGAAGGTACCACGCTGGCGTGGAATGCCTCAGAAAGCCTGGCACAGCAAATGACGTTCCTGAAAGAACACGTCATTGCTGCCAAACAAACGCTCGAAGCCTATGACCAGCAATTCCGTATTGGCCAACGTACTCTTCTGGATGTGCTTGATGCGGAAAATGAACTGTTCAACGCCCGCAAAGACTACATCAACGCAGACTATGACCACCTGATTGCCCAGTACCGCATCCTTAATGCCACCGGTAACCTGTTGTCATCCCTGCGCGTTACAGCACCGGACATCTGGCAAGGCGAAGATCAGTACGAAGAAGGAATCGCACAATGAAACACACTCTGATTGGCCTTTCCATCCTGCTGATGGCCGGCTGCAGCAACCAGGAAATTATTACCATGCCGACATCCGGCAGCATCACTCCGGCACTTCAGGACCAGGATGGCGACGGGGTGATCGTCGCCCGTGAACAATGCCCGGAAACCCTTCTGGGGGCGAAGGTCAACAACGACGGTTGTGGCAAGCAAAAACCTATAGAAAAGCGCATCCACCTCAACGTTCGCTTTGCCAATGATTCTGCGGTTGTTGCCAAACGCTTTTACGATGACATTGCCAAGGTGGCGGACTTTCTTAAGACCCACCCCAATACCCAGGTGGTGATTGAAGGCCATGCCAGTGCAGTCGGCCGCGCTGCGCACAATATGACGCTTTCGCAAGAGCGTGCCGATGCCATTGCCAATGTGCTGGTTGATACCTTCCACATCGCCGGAAATAGGGTAAGTGCAAAAGGCTTTGGAGAAACACGCCTGTTGGATACTGCCAACACACCGGAAGCTGACGCCAAAAACCGTCGCGTGATTGCCGATGTAACCGGCTCGGAAGATGTCACTGACATGATCTGGACCATCTACAGCGTGAATTGACAGACCGGGCGGCGCAACCCGCCTTGCGCTCAAACCGGGCAGACAAGCCCGGTTTGAGCCCGGCTCACTGTTTCAGGCCTACCGGGAAACCTCAATGACTCTGATAAAAAAATAAACCTGGCGATGATGGCTATCGTCCTGTTGCTCTGTGGCGTAACCAGTTATGTTCAGTTCAACCGGCATGTGGCGTTTCTCCAGCAACAGTTGCAAACCAATGCCGATACCCTGCTCAGCAATATCAACTTTTCACTGATCCCTATTCTTGAGAGCAATGACCACGACCAGAGCGCCTCGCTGTTCCATGCTCTGATGTCAAACCGCAATATCAGTGAAGCAACACTGGTGTGGCTTATTGACGGGACCAAGCAGTACTGGCGGGCAGAAAAATATGCGGCCACGGATGTCCCGGCCTGGTTCAGAAAATCAGGCCTTATCCAACCGGTCACAGTTTCCAGCACTGTGCGCTCCGGCTGGCTCGACCTGGCACAGCTTAAAGTGACTTTCTCGGCGCAGAAAGCCTATTCCGTATTGTGGTCGCTGACCGTACCCATGCTGGCATTCACACTGGCAATGGTGGTAATTCTCAGCTTGATTATTCATCTGATCATCTCAAGACTGCTGAGCCCAGTACCGGCGCTCACTGCCGGTGCCGAACGCATCGCGCGGCAGGATTTCTCTCAGCCGATCCCCCAGCCACACGGCAAAGAGTTCAGGCAACTGGCAACGGCGTTCAACAAGATGGCTGAGCAGTTGAGCCAGATGTTCAGCACGCTTAATGAAGAAGTGGAACAGTTGCGTGAAAAAATGCTGTATGACGCAGCATCCGGCCTTCCTAACCGCCAGCACTTCAACCGCCGTATGGCGAGTTGGATGGACGACGGGCAAGGCGGCGTTTTGATTCTGGCACGCCTCCACTGGCTGGATATCGTCAATCAGCGCTATGGTTACCAGGTTCGCGATGACAGTTGGCGCCTTCTGAAAGAAGCGCTGAACACTATGCTGTCGCCCTGCCACGAGTCACTGGCCGCACGACTCAACCGGGAAGAAATCGCCATTATATTGCCGGGTCTTGACCACAATGAAGCCATGAAAGTGCTGCAGGATCTCATTCGTCAGTTAAACCATGAGCTCAGCCAATCCGGCATAGAGATGGAGAAAGGCTTTACCCTTGGCCTTGCAGAGAAAGAGCCCCAGCTCTCCTCCCATGACTTCCTGGCGAAAGCAGACAATGCGTTACAGCAGGCGCTAGAAGACAACCGCTGTTTCGTTATTGCAGACAGCACCACCAATAACTACACCCGCCAGCAGTGGCGTCAGTATCTTACTGATGCAATAGAGCGCGGTGACATTGCCCTCAGCGGTGCTTCGGTGCTGGATGCAAAAACCGGTAACCCGGTAAGCCACGAGGTTTACTGCCAGTTAAAGGTCAATGGTGAGTTTCTTCCGGCAGCGCGCCTCCTCCCGCATATTCACCGTCTGGAGCTCGGCGCAGAGTTTGACCGCAAAGCAACCGAGGCAAGCTTTAAGGCGTCGCAGCGCCAGACCGATGCTTTACCGTTCAGCCGAAACATTACCCAGGATGCAATCCGCGATACCGGCTTTGTGGCCTGGCTTGCCAGCACCCTTCAAAGCTATGGGCTTGAAGGCCGCTTCATTGCTGAAATCAGCGAAGCCAGTGCTATCAAGCATCCAGAATCAACAGCCCGGTTCTGCCAACAACTCAAGGAAGCAGGTATTGCTCTGAGTATCGACCAGGTAGGACGCCATACCGGCACCTTTAACTACCTGCAAGCTCTGCACCCGGATTACATCAAGCTCGACCAGTCATTCAGCAGCGAGGATGAACTGGAGGGCAACGGCCTGCTGATTCTGCCGGTTGTAAATATGGCTAACAGCCTGGGAATCCGCGTGGTGGTAACCGGCATTGCACATACAGGGCAGTTGAAGCGGTTTGAAGGACAAGAACTTTGGGGCTACCAGGGGGAGATTTCACCCCAAATCAATCTGAACTAACAAACCAGACATTGCAAAGAAGCCACCTAGTAAATAAAACATGCCCGGCTTGAGGCCGGGCATGTTTTATTAATCAGTCTCATGGGCACTATCAGAGCTTGCTGAAAGGCTCACTGTAAGAGACCTCGCCTTTCACACCCTCAAGCACACCTTCCTGAAGCGGCAATACCATGAAGGCTTCAGGCGGCACTGGCCAGTGGCAAAGAAGGCCGTAGTCAGCAGCAGTTTCAAACCCAAAACGGCGGTAATACTCAGGGTCACCCAGCACAACAACCGCAGGGTAGCCAAGCTCACCCAGTGTAGAGATACCTTCTTCAATCAGCGCGATACCGATACCTCTTCCCTGCCAGTCCGGATGAACGGCTACCGGAGCCAGCCCCTGCCAGTTACCATCACTGCCTTCAACCTCAACCGGGCTGAAAGCGGCATGGCCGACCACCTCGCTTCATCGGTTACAGCCACCAGCGACAGTGTCAGTAAACCATCTTCACGCAGCATTTCTACCAACCGCATTTCTGCATCGGTTTCAAAAGCGGCTTTCTCAACGGCAGACACCCCGGGGATGTCCATGCCAATTTCAGATCTGATGAGCGTGTCGGAATTCAGTGTCATGTTTGTCAGCCAAGCCTTTTACAATAAAGTCAGCCAGCTGCATCAGCGCCTGGCGCAGGAAAGAAGGAAGTGTATCCAACTCGATGCCGTCCATCAGGTTTTTGACTTCCAGCCCAAGTTCAGTGTCACCTTCAATAGAAAGACGACGCTGGAAGAACAGTGTATCAGGGTCTTCCTTGCGGGCAGCAATAAGGATCAGATCATTGAGACCTGCGCTGAAAACAACATCCGGCTCCGCAATACGCTCCGCCACCACCAGCTTTTCATTTTCGTAGCTGATATAGCTTTTGATGCCGAGGTCACGAACGTTCACTTCAAGCCAGCGGCCTTCTAAAAATTCAAAATCACCATCATCAAGTGCTTCATGGTAAACACGCTTTAAGGTCTCAAGCATCACTTTCTGGCGAACAGAAAAGGGAACCAGCTGTGCAGGAACTTTCAGGATACCCGGTGCTTGCCGAACCAGGGTGCTTCTCAAGGTGTGAAACATGATTTATGTACCAGTATGGTTATGCATATTCGGCTATTTTATGCCACTCCAATCCCCAAAAGTGCAGGGTTGCATCAAAAAACAGCCTAGAATCACGTTAATTCTTTTTCCCTTACTTTAGGCGTTATATAGTTTCTCTGTTTTTAACTGAATTTTAATACCCTGACACCTCGCCGTGCAGAATGCTGTGGGAGTGGGTCATTAATGACCTGAACGCTAAACCAACTTACTGTTGAACGGGCAGTAAGCTCTGAAAACTCATTGCACCTCAGCAGATCGTACCTTTCTCATGGCGTGACGTTGTGCATGGGCATTCATTGATGACGAAGAATTGGTGTGTTGATGCAGTTGGAGCAATTGCTGACTCTTTTTCCCCTGTTAACGAACAGCAGCCCTTTCCTGTTTGCTGTGTTGGATGCAAACCATCGCTATTTGGCTGCCAACAACCGCTACAGTGAAATATCCGGTCTGACTCACGAAGAGCTTAAAGGGAAAAACGATGCCGATGTGTTCGGGCAAGCTTTCTATGACAAACTGCGCCCCCATTACATCCAGGCTTTAAGTGGCAACGAAGTCGAAGCTGAGATTCAGCTTACCGACGGGTTCCACGAATCCAGTTTCCATTTCAGCGCCTGCCCCTTAAAACTGGACCCGGCCAGTGACACTGTTGACGGTGTCATATTCCATGCAGCCGACACTTCCGAGCGGCAGGTATTGCTCCATGCCATGGAAGAAGTTCAGGAAAAGTTCGATAAGCTGACCGAACTGATGGACGAAGGTTTCTGCGTCACAGACAACGGCCAGATTCTCACAGCCAATGACAGGGCCGTAACCCTGCTTGGCTTTGATGCCATTAATGAAATTCTCAGCAATGAGCTCGGTGAGCTTGTTGTCAGCATGAAGGGCAAAAGTGACGTTGGTAAACAGCTGGATGCACTCCCCGATGGTCACTGGCTGGAGTGCAAAACCGGCCCTCGCAGCACGGTAGAGCGCAATCTTGTTGTTACACAGTCAGCCATCCACCTT
Organism: Photobacterium sp. JCM 19050; assembly: GCA_001310455.1. Classification (GTDB taxonomy): domain Bacteria; phylum Pseudomonadota; class Gammaproteobacteria; order Enterobacterales; family Vibrionaceae; genus Parasalinivibrio. The sequence continues at coordinate 138,105 of BAXG01000008.1, read as the reverse complement.
CTCAGCAGCCAGGTATATCTGGTAGTTATCCGCGAAAAACAGGTTGTTACCGAAGGGGAAAAACACGACAACGCTTACCAGAAGCTGGCCCACTTTGATCCCCTGACCGGGCTTTACAACCGACACGGCTTCACCCGACGCCTTGAAGAGTATGTTGAAGCAGGTACGCCGCTTGTCATGCTCCACCTGGATGTCGACAACTTCAAAAATATCAACGATTCCCTTGGCCACCATATCGGTGACAAAGTGCTGCAGGAAATTGCTTCCCACTGCGTCGTATGTTGCCGGAGTCTGCCATCCTGGGGCACCTTGGTGGTGATGAGTTTGCCATCCTGCTGCCGGAGATTGCCCATCAGGAGGAAGGCCTTCGCATGGCTGAGCAGGTTAAGGCGCTAATAAAGCAGCCTTTTGACCTGCTTCATTTCAGTAAGTACCTGGTGTGCTCTATCGGCATGGTGCAATACCCGGGGGATGGCGACAACGCCCGCTCCCTATTGCAAAACGTTGACACCGCCATGTATGAAGCCAAGGAACAGGGCCGCAACCGTATCGCCTGTTTCCATAACCAGATGACCAAAGAGGCGCGCAAACGTCTGTGGCTGGAAATCGAGCTCCAGAAAGCATTGCAGAACAACGGCCTTGAAGTCTGGTTTCAGCCCAAAGTCAGCGCCCGTGACTTTACCATTAACGGAGCTGAGGCACTGGTGCGTTGGAAACACCCGATTGAAGGCTACATCAACCCGGGAGAGTTTATCCCGGTTGCTGAGCGTTCAGGGCTGATTGAGCAACTTGGCCGGGTTATCATGCGCGATGTTTTCCAGTGCGTACGTCGCTGGCAGGTACAAAAACTGCTGCCGGGTCGCGTGGCCATCAACCTTTCACCGCAGCAGTTCCGCAACCCTAACCTGATAGAACACATTCAGCAGTTGCAAAAAGTCACCAGTGTCGACCCGCGCGCCATTACCTTCGAGCTGACGGAAAGTGCGGTAATGAGTGATGGCGACCATGCCATCCAGATGCTAAAAGCCATCAAGAAAATGGGCTTTGCCCTGTCAATTGATGACTTTGGGACCGGCTACTCATCCCTTTCCTACCTGGCCCGTTTCCCACTAGATGAACTCAAGATAGACCGCCAGTTTATCAATGACATGGACAAAACCCCCAAGCAGGTCACCCTGGTGGAAAGCATCATTAATCTTGGCCGGGCCCTGAATATGTCTGTCATTGCCGAGGGTGTGGAAACCAAAGAACAGGCAATGGTACTGTCCAACCTCAACTGCGACGGCATTCAGGGTTTCCACTTCCACCGCCCTCAACCCCGCAAAGAATTCGAGGGGCTTTTGCTCAAACAACACCAGAAACGGCGCTCCGTTCCTGCCCCTATATCGCAAAAACCTGCCTGATATCAAAGCGGCCGTCTCGGCCGCTTTTTTACAATAACCGGCTAATGTAACTGACCAGGCAGTGACGACATGGAACTACTGTGCCCGGCGGGGAACCTTCCTGCGCTGAAAACTGCGATTGATAACGGCGCTGATGCCGTTTACATCGGATTCAAAGACGATACCAACGCCCGGCACTTTGCCGGCCTCAACTTTAACGGCAAGAAGCTGGAAAAAGCGGTCGACTATGTGCGCCAGCACAACCGAAAGCTGCATGTCGCCATCAATACCTTTGCCCACCCTGACGGTTTTGACCGCTGGACCCGTGCTGTGGACGAAGCGGCTGATCTCGGCGTTGATGCCTGATCGTGGCTGACATGGCCGTGCTTGATTATGCAGCGCGCCGCCACCCGGATCTGGAGCTGCATCTGTCAGTTCAGGCATCAGCAACAAACAAAGCTGCCGTTGATTTCTATCACCAGAATTTCGGTGTAAAACGTGTGGTTCTGCCCCGCGTTCTGTCCATCCACCAGGTAAAGTCCCTCGCCAAACAGGTGGATGTCGAGCTGGAAGTGTTTGCCTTTGGCAGCCTGTGCATCATGTCTGAAGGCCGCTGCTATCTCTCTTCCTATATGACCGGTGAATCACCAAATACAGTCGGTGCCTGTTCCCCGGCGAAATATGTACGCTGGCAGGAAACCGATGAAGGGCTGGAATCCCGTCTGAATGACGTACTAATTGACCGCTACGGCAAAGGTGAAAATGCCGGGTACCCAACTTTGTGCAAAGGCCGCTTTGTTTCAGACGGCGATCCGTACCACGCACTGGAAGAGCCAACCAGCCTGAATACCCTTTCCATCCTGCCTGAGCTCTTTGGCGCCAACATTGCTTCTGTGAAAATCGAAGGCCGCCAGCGCAGCCCGGCATATGTCGAGCAGGTGACCAAAACCTGGCGTGCTGCCATTGACCGCTACAAAGCAAACCCGGAAGGTTATCAGGTAGAAGCCGCCTGGGATGCCACTTTGGGCAATGTATCTGAAGGCCGCCAAACCACACTTGGCGCTTACCACCGCAAATGGCAATAGGAGAGCAGAGATGAAATATGCGTTGGGTCCACTGCTTTATTTTTGGCCAAAAACAGACGTGGAAGCGTTCTACCATGCAGCCAAAGAGTGTGATGCAGACATTATCTACCTGGGTGAAACCGTGTGTTCCAAGCGCCGGGAACTGAAGCCGGGTGACTGGCAGAGCCTGGCTCAGGAGCTGGCAGCTGCGGGTAAGCAGGTTGTGCTCTCCACCATGGCGCTGCTGGAAGCGCCGAGCGAAGTGAAGGTGATGCAGCAATATGTTGATAACGGTGATTTTATCATCGAAGCCAATGATGTCTCTGCCGCACACCTTGCCCACGAGAAAAAGATCCCGTTTGTCGCCGGTCCTGCCCTTAACATTTACAACGCACACAGTCTGCGTATCCTGCTCGAACAAGGCATGACCCGCTGGTGTATGCCGGTAGAGCTCTCTCGCGACTGGCTGGCCAATACCATGGCTCAGGCAGATGAAATCGGCATTCGCAACAAGTTTGAAGTTGAAGTGTTCAGCTACGGTTACCTGCCTCTGGCCTACTCGGCCCGCTGCTTCACTGCCCGTGCGGAAGACAAGCCGAAGGACGAATGCAAGACCTGCTGTATCAACTACCCTCAGGGTATCCGGATTGCCAGCCAGGAAGGCCAGGAAGTGTTCACCCTCAACGGTATCCAGACCCAGTCCGGTTACTGCTATAACCTCATCAATGACCTCAAGGGTATGGAAGATTTGGTGGATGTTGTCCGCATCAGCCACTCGGCCTCGAAACACTGGAAACTGTCCGTCAGTTCCGTCACCATGACGGCTCACCGGTGAAACTAGACCGTCAGTGTAACGGCTACTGGCACCAGGTCGCCGGTATGTGCGTACAGTCCTGATACCAAAGCACGTTATCGCAAACAGCAAAAAGCCGGGCTAAAAACCCGGCTTCTTTATAGCAGTGCTATGTATTAACTTCCGTTAACCGGCAAGGCGCGTTGCTGGCTGTTGTAGGCAATCCGGCTCAGCTCAAGCCATGCATAGCGGTGCTCCACAAACTCATAAACGTTTCCGGCCATCGCCAGTTTGTAAAGCGCAATGGCTGTGTCTACATCACCCTGAAATTGGTACTGCTTACCGATATAGAAATAACCTTCTGTCAGGCGCTGTGCCAGTTCGGCGTTATCCTTGCTGGTGGCGGCAATCTGGTAAAAGAAATCCCGCTCAGTGATTGCTCCGGCATACAGGCGCGCAATCTGCCATCCCCAGTCTTGCTTGTTTGACGCAGCAAGGCGAGTGGAGAGGTTATGTTTGGCTGTAATGGGATCTTTCAGCTCCAGTTCCACCAGATAAAGCCAAATAGCCCGGTACGGGTCATTGATATCTTCCTGGTAGTGCTTAATCAGGTCATCATACGCAAGCGGGAAGCGGCCACCATAATACAGGGCAATGCCACGGTTGCGCTCAGCAAAGGTATGGGTACCGTCCAGTTCAAGTGTCGAATCAAAGGCTTCATAAGCGGCATCAAACTGCCCGCTCTGGGTAAAGTAAACCCCGAGGATGTTGAACACATCCGGCTGATCCGGCTTCAGGGAAAGTGACTGGTTGAAATCGAGGCGCGCGAGGTCACGAAGTCCAAGGCTGTCATGGATAAGGCCACGCTCGTAGTAAAGCTGGGCCCGGGTTTTGTCGTCAAGATCATCCCTTGTCAGCAGTTGCTCGACGCGGGCCAGCTGGATTTCCTGCTGCAAGGTGGGCTGCAACGGTATCGCCATAGGAGGAAACCGCCACTGGGTATCACCGGTTGACGCGCAGCCGGATAACAGCAGCAGTAAAAGAGGAGCCAGGTATTTCTTCACCGTCAAAGCCCATATCTCCATAAAAAAGGGGCATCATCTGCCCCTTTTATATCATGCATCCCTGTGGAATGCATTCAGCCAATATTAAGCTTCTGGCTGCTGTGGCGCTTCTGCCGCTGGTGCTTCTTGAGCAACAGCTTCTTTCATGCTCAGGCGGATACGGCCTTGACGGTCGATTTCCAGAACCTTGATCTGAACTTCCTGGCCCATAGTCAGGTAGTCGCTCACCTTCTCAACACGCTCGTTGGCGATTTGAGAAATGTGAACCAGACCTTCTTTCGCACCCAGTACAGAAACAAACGCACCGAAATCAACGATACGGGTTACTTTGCCGGTGTAGATGCGGCCAACTTCAACTTCAGCAGTCAGCGCTTCGATGCGAGCGATGGCGGCTTTTGCGGCAGTACCTTCGGTTGCAGCGATCTTAACAGTACCGTCGTCTTCGATTTCGATGGTAGTGCCAGTCTCTTCAGTCAGCGCACGAATCACAGAACCACCCTTACCGATCACGTCTTTGATCTTGTCTGGGCTGATCTTGATAGTGTGAATACGTGGCGCGTACTCAGAGATGTCATCGCGTGCAGCAGGGATAGCCTGATCCATAACAGACAGAATGTGCAGACGTGCACCTTTTGCCTGGTTCAGGGCGATTTGCATGATTTCGCGGGTGATACCTTCGATCTTGATGTCCATCTGCAGGGCAGTTACACCGTCGTCAGTACCAGCTACTTTGAAGTCCATGTCACCCAGGTGGTCTTCGTCACCCAGGATGTCAGACAGAACCACAAAACGCTCGTCTTCTTTAACCAGACCCATCGCGATACCAGCTACAGACTTCTTGATTGGCACACCGGCATCCATCAGAGCCAGTGAAGAACCACATACAGAAGCCATAGAAGAAGAACCGTTAGATTCGGTGATTTCAGAAACCACACGAACGGTGTATGGGAATTCTTCCTGTGATGGCATTACCGCTGCGATACCGCGCTTGGCCAGGCGGCCGTGGCCGATTTCACGGCGCTTAGGAGAACCGATAAAGCCAGTCTCACCTACACAGTATGGAGGGAAGTTGTAGTGGAACAGGAAGTTGTCGCTGCGCTCACCTGTCAGCTCGTCGATGATCTGTGCATCACGCTGGGTACCCAGAGTAGCAACAACCATTGCCTGAGTTTCACCACGGGTGAACAGTGCGCTGCCGTGAGTACGTGGCAGAACGCCGGTACGAACGTCCAGAGCACGAACCATGTCTTTTTCACGGCCGTCGATACGTGGCTGACCATCAAGGATGCGGCTACGTACAACATTTTTCTCAAGCTTGCTCAGAACGTCGAGGATTTCGCGCTCGTTCAGCTCTTCGTTTTCACCGATCAGGGTATCAACCACTTCAGACTTGATTACGCCAACCTGCTCGTAGCGCTTCATCTTTTCAGTGATCTGGTAAGCTTCAACAAAACGGGCTTCAGCCAGCTCAGCAACACGGGCTTTCAGCTCAGTGTTCTCTGCCTTGGCTTCCCACTGCCACTTAGGGGTGTTCACTTCAGCGGCGAATTCGTTGATAGCATTGATAACAACTTGCTGTTGATCGTGACCGAAGATCACAGCTTGCAGCATTTGTTCTTCGCTCAGGCGCTCAGCTTCTGATTCAACCATCAGTACTGCGTTCTCAGTACCGGCAACAACCAGATCCAGGCGACTTTCAGCCAGCTCTTTGATGCTTGGGTTCAGTACCAGTTCGTCGTTGATGTAACCAACGCGAGCTGCACCGATTGGGCCATTGAATGGGATACCAGAGATAGCAAGCGCCGCAGAGGTACCGATCATGGCAACGATGTCAGGACTAACGTCTGGGTTTACTGAAACCACAGTCGCGATTACCTGTACTTCGTTAGTGAAGCCATTCGGGAAAAGCGGGCGGATTGGACGGTCGATCAGACGTGCGGTCAGGGTTTCGCCTTCTGAAGGACGACCTTCACGCTTGAAGAAACCACCAGGGATCTTACCTGCAGCGTAAGTACGCTCTTGGTAGTTTACAGTCAGAGGGAAGAAGTCCTGACCTTCAACTGCTTCTTTTTTACCAACGACAGAAACGAATACAGAAGTATCGTCCATGCTTACCATTACGGCACCTGTCGCCTGGCGAGCCATTACGCCAGTTTCAATAGTGACAGTGTGATTACCGTAAGGGAACGTTTTTACGATAGGATTCACGGAAATTTCCTTATGTTAGGCATCCAGAAAGCCTTTGCTGTCTGGATGTAGTACATGTTTTGCCTTTCATTACACCGTCGCGACTAGTGAAAATATCCGAGGGAATAGCTTGAATGCGAAGACATTTTCAGTAGCCGCGACCTGCTGGTCGAGTTAATTGACTGTGCTATGAATATAAGGCGTGAACATTATACACGGGTATGCGGGGTAATACAGGAGATGAGTCTCCCGAAAAGAAGAAAGGAGCCAGAAGGCTCCTTTCTTTGGAATGCTGTCTTAGCGACGCAGACCCAGACGCTTGATCAGCTCCAGGTAACGGTCAGCGTTTTTACGCTTCAGGTAGTCCAGCAGCTTACGACGGCGAGAAACCATGCGCAGCAGACCACGACGGCTGTGGTGATCTTGCTTGTGCTCAGCGAAGTGACCTTGCAGGTGGTTGATCTGTGCAGTCAGCAGAGCTACCTGTACTTCTGGTGAACCAGTGTCGTTTTCGCCTTGCGCGTATTCAGCAACGATTTTCGCTTTAGTTTCAGCGTTCAGAGACATAATTTTCTCCAATTGAGGATTGATATATTTGTGCCAGCCAATCTCTGATTCAGCCGACACCCGAGGCGGCGAATTCTACAGAGTTTCCTTATCAAAGGCAACACTGCAACCCCGCCAAATTGCCGGAATTTTACGCAAATTCCGACAACGTTGTAACAGGGCTTAACCTTCGCGGCGCGGTGTTTCTACCACCAGTCGGCGTGGGGCAACCAAGCCATCAGCATCGATTTCACCAACACCAATAAACTTGCCTTCTTCACCGGCAGTGACGCGAACAAACCCTTCATGTGGAGCGTTAGGCACCTGTACCGGCTGACCTTGCAGGAAGTAGCCTGCGACAACCGGAATCAGGTTGCTTTCAGGCAAATCTTGCACTGCTGTGTCCAGAGGTAACAGCAGAGGATCAAGCAGTTCACGTGGCTGTATATCCTGCTCACGAGCCTGCTCAAGCAGCGCCTCCAGTTGCTCCAGAGTCACCATGCGAGTATGCGGGTACTTGGACACACCAATGCGGCGCAGCGCGGTTACGTGCGCACCGCAACCCAGCATTTCGCCCAGGTCATCAACAATGGTACGAATGTAAGTGCCTTTTGAGCAGTGTACTTCCAGCTCAATTTCGTGACCTTCAAAACGCAGCAGGTCAATCTGGTAAACCGTAATCGGACGGGCTTCACGAGGAACTTCGATACCAGCTCGTGCGTATTCATACAGAGGTTTACCCTGATACTTCAGCGCAGAGAACATGGAAGGAACCTGCATGGTTTCTCCACGGAACTTTGCAACGCAACGTTCCAGCAGGCCGAGGTTAACCTTCACTTCACGAGTCTGAATAACTTCGCCATCTGCATCTGATGTGTCAGTGCGCTCACCCAGCTTCGCTACCACGCGGTAACGCTTGTCAGAGTCAAGCAGGAACTGGGAGAATTTGGTTGCTTCACCAAAACAGATTGGCAGCATACCGGTTGCCAGCGGGTCAAGCGCGCCAGTGTGGCCGGCTTTCTCAGCAAAATAGATACGCTTTACTTTTTGCAGCGCATCGTTGGAAGTGATGCCGGTCGGCTTATCAAGCAGCAGGATGCCGTTAACAGGGCGCCCTCTGCGACGCATACGACGTGCCATTACTCTTCCTCTTCAGCGTCTTCATCGCCACGACGGGCTTTGTCGCTTTGTACTGCCTGGGAAACCAGGTTTGAAATACGCATACCTTCAGTGAGTGATTCATCGTATACGAAGTTCAGTTCTGGCGTTACACGGAGGCGGATTGCCTTGCCAAGCAGCGAACGGGCATAGCCTGCTGCTTCACGCAGGGCAGCCAGGCTTTCTTTGGCTTTTTCTTCGTCTGTCGTCAGGAAGGTGACGAAGATTTTGGCATAAGACATATCACGGGATACGTCTACACCTGAGATGGTAACCATGCCAATGCGTGGGTCTTTGATTTCACGCTGCAGAATGATCGCCAGCTCTTTATGAATTTGCTGCGACACACGCTGGGTGCGGCTGAATTCTTTTGCCATGAAATGTCTCTCTATCAACAAATGGGGGGCGTTCGCCCCCCATGTAATACGTCAACAATCGCGAGTTGAAGCATTAATCGATGGTACGTTTCACTTCGATGATTTCGTACACTTCGATCTGGTCGCCAGCGCGGACATCGTTGTAGTTCTTCACACCGATACCACATTCGTAACCGTTCTTCACTTCGTTCACGTCGTCTTTGAAGCGACGCAGTGATTCCAGCTCACCTTCGTAGATAACCACGTTTTCACGCAGTACACGGATTGGGTTGTTACGCTTGATGGTACCTTCGGTAACCATACAGCCTGCAACCGCACCGAACTTAGGAGAACGGAATACGTCACGAACTTCAGCCAGACCAATGATTTCCTGTCTGAACTCAGGAGCCAGCATGCCACTCATAGCCTGCTTAACTTCATCAATCAGTGCATAGATGACAGAGTAGTAACGCAGTTCGATGTTTTCTGTCTCAATCACCTTACGGGCAGACGCATCGGCACGAACGTTGAAGCCCAGCACAATAGCGTTAGACGCTGCAGCCAGAACGGCGTCAGTCTCGGTGATACCACCAACACCTGAACCTACGATCTTAACCTTCACTTCGTCAGTAGACAGCTTGGCCAGAGACTCGGCAATCGCTTCAACAGAACCCTGTACGTCAGCTTTCAGTACGATGTTCAGCTCAGCCACTTCACCTTCGCTCATGTTAGAGAACATGTTCTCCAGCTTGGCTTTCTGCTGACGGGCCAGTTTCACGTCACGGAACTTGCCTTGACGGTACAGGGCAACTTCACGGGCTTTACGCTCATCACGAACTACAGTGGCTTCATCACCGGCAGAAGGTACACCAGACAGACCCAGAACCTCTACAGGGATAGATGGGCCAGCTTCAGTGATTTCTTTACCGTTTTCGTCACGCATCGCACGTACGCGGCCATACTCGAGGCCACACAGTACGATGTCACCCTTCTTGAGGGTACCAGACTGAACCAGAACAGTAGCGACAGGGCCGCGTCCTTTGTCCAGACGAGATTCAACAACCACACCGCTCGCCATGCCTTCACGGACTGCAGTCAGCTCCAGCACTTCGGCTTGCAGCAGAACAGCGTCCAGCAGGTCGTCTACGTTTGTACCCTGCTTGGCAGAAACGTGTACGAAGATGTTCTCACCACCCCAGCTTTCATCAATGATGCCGTACTGAGAAAGTTCGTTCTTCACGCGGTCTGGGTCTGCTTCAGGCTTATCGATCTTGTTAACAGCAACGATAACTGGCACTTCCGCCGCTTTCGCGTGCTGAACAGCTTCGATTGTCTGTGGCATTACACCGTCGTCTGCAGCAACAACCAGGATAACGATATCCGTCGCCTTGGCACCACGAGCACGCATTGCGGTAAACGCAGCGTGTCCCGGAGTATCCAGGAAGGTGATCATGCCGTTGTTGGTTTCAACGTGGTAAGCACCGATGTGCTGGGTAATACCACCCGCTTCGCCTTCAGCTACGTGTTCCTTACGGATGTAGTCCAGCAGCGAGGTTTTACCGTGGTCAACGTGACCCATGATGGTAACAACTGGTGCACGCGATTCTACCGCAGCATCGTTATCACGATCAGACAGTACCGCTTCTTCCAGCTCGTTTTCACGACGAAGTACCACGTTGTGACCCATTTCTTCTGCAACAAGCTGTGCAGTTTCCTGGTCGATAACCTGGTTGATGGTTGCCATCGCACCCATCTTCATCATGGTCTTGATAACTTCAGTGGCTTTTACCGCCATCTTGTTAGCAAGCTCAGCGACAGTTACGGTTTCACCGATTTCTACATCGCGGTTAACTTTTTGAGCTGGCTTCTGGAAAGCGTGTTGCAGTGCCTGTGGGTTAGCGCGCTTGCCACCCTTGGCTTTCACTTTACCACCACGACGACTGTTGCGATCGTCGTCGTCTTGAGATTTCTTCTTCTTACGGCGGCGAGGTGCTTCTGCACGGCGCGCCTGCTCGTCTTCAGCTTCACGTGCAAAACGTGAAGTCAGGCTGGAATCCTCTACCTGTGCGTCGTCAGTCGCTTTTTCCTGGTCATTCCAGCGTTCCTGGTTTTTCTCTGCCATTTTGCGTGCCTCTTCTAGCTGGCGCTGACTCTCTTCTTCAGCTTTGCGCTTGGCTTCCTCTTCCCGGCGACGCTTGAGTTCATCAGCTTGTCGTTTCGCTTCCGCCTCAGCAGCCTTACGTGCAGCCTCTTCTTCAGCTTGTTTATCCGGCATAGCTGATTGGTTTACAGCTTTTGCCTCTGCTTCGCGCTTCGCTTTCTCTTCTGCGGCACGCTTAGCTTCTGCTTCTCGTTTAGCTGCTTCCTCTGCTTCGCGGCGGGCTTTTTCTTCAGCTTCACGCTTAGCCTGGGCTTCTGCCTCAAGGCGCGCAGCTTCTTCCGCTTCGCGTTTTGCCTGCTCTTCAGCTTCACGCTGAGCGGCTTCTTCCTCGACGCGCTGCTGCTCTTCCAGATCCGCACGTTTTACATAAGTGCGTTTCTTACGAACTTCAACCTGGACGTCTTTGCTTTTACCTCCAGCACCCGAAATGCTCAGGGTGCTGCGAGTTTTACGCTTAAGGGTCAGGCGAGTAGGAGCGTTACCTGATGCACCCTGGGTGCTTTTCAGGTGGCTGAGCAGCGCTTCTTTTTCTTCCTGCTTCACCAGATCGTCAGCTTTCTTGCTGATACCAGCATCCTCGAATTGCTTAAGCAGACGATCGATTGGTGTGTCAATTTCTTGCGCCAATGCTTTGACTGTAACCTCTGACATTCGGCTCCTCCCTAGCTGTATTAGGCCTCGTCGCTGAACCAGCAAATGTTGCGTGCAGCCATGATCAGCTCGCCCGCTTTCTCTTCTGTCATACCGGCGATATCAAGCAGGTCGTCGGTACCTTGGTCAGCCAGATCTTCCAGTGTGCTGATGCCTTTCGAAGCCAGGGTATAAGCCAGTTCACGATCCAGGCCTTCCAGATTCAGCAGGTCTTCAGCAGGCTCGGCGCCTTGAATAGATTCTTGCTTGGCCAGCGCAATAGTAGTCAGTGCTTCTTTCGCGCGTTCACGCAGCACTTCAACGGTCTCTTCGTCCAGACCATCAACCTCTGCCAGTTCAGCAGCAGGAACGTAAGCAACTTCTTCCAGAGTTGTGAAACCTTCTTCTACCAACGCGGCAGCGAAGTCTTCATCAATGTCGAGGTGCTTAACAAACAGGTCAATTGACTGAGACGCTTCTTCTTGGTGTTTCTTCTGAAGATCTTCAACGGTCATCACGTTCAGTTCCCAGCCAGTCAGCTGAGAGGCAAGACGTACGTTTTGACCGTTACGGCCGATAGCCTGGGCCAAGTTGCCCGCTTCAACCGCGATGTCCATCGCATGGGTGTCTTCATCAACGATGATTGATGCAACATCCGCCGGTGCCATGGCATTGATAACAAACTGAGCTGGGTTATCATCCCACAGAACGATATCGATACGCTCACCGCCCAGTTCACCAGAAACAGCCTGAACACGTGCACCACGCATGCCTACACAAGCACCAACTGGGTCGATACGCTTGTCATTGGTCTTAACTGCGATTTTTGCACGAGAACCCGGATCACGGGCTGCACCCATCAGTTCGATGACTTCTTCACCGATCTCTGGTACTTCAATGCGGAACAGTTCCATCAGCATTTCTGACTTAGAACGCGTTAGGAACAGTTGGAAACCGCGCGCTTCTGGGCGTACAGCATACAGCAGACCACGTACGCGGTCACCTGGACGGAAGTTTTCACGTGGCAATTGGTCGTCACGTTGCAGGGCAGCTTCCGCATTGTTACCCAGGTCAACAATAACGACGTCACGGTTAACTTTCTTAACGATACCGGTGATCAGCTCACCCTGGTGATCAACAAACTGCTCTACAACCTGAGCTCGCTCTGCTTCACGTACTTTTTGTACGATAACCTGCTTGGCAGTTTGCGTAGTAATACGGTCGAAAGTTACAGATTCGATTTCGTCTTCAACGAAGCCTTCAAGCTGAAGTTCTGGATCTTCAAACTGAGCAGCTTCCAGCGTAATTTCACGGGTCGGAGCCGTCACTTCTTCTACAATCTTCCAGCGGCGGAAAGTATCAAACTCGCCAGTCTTTCGGTCGATCGCTACGCGGACGTCGATTTCTGCTTCGTATTTTTTCTTGGTGGCAGTAGCCAGAGCAATTTCCAGAGCTTCAAAAATTCGCTCGCGAGGAACTGCTTTCTCATTGGACACCGCTTCAACGACAGCCAAGATTTCTTTGTTCATGAACGCTCGCCTCATTTAACCTTTAAAAGGATGGAACCAGGTTGGCTTTCTGAATGTTGCTCAGGGCAAATGCTTCTTCAGTGCCATCTACGTTGATCACAATAGTTTCACCGTCTACGGAGGCGATAGCGCCCTTCCACTTACGACGGTTCTGCATTGCCATGCGCAACACCAGGGTCACTTCCTGACCAATAAACTTCTGGTAGTGCTCGGCTTTAAACAGAGGTCGGTCTAAACCTGGTGAAGATACTTCCAGGTTGTAGGCCACAGTAATCGGATCTTCTACGTCCATTACTGCACTTACCTGATGACTCACTTCGGCACAGTCGTCGACGGTAATACCGTTTTCGTGGTCAATATAAATGCGCAGGGTTGAATTCTGACCGGCACGGATAAATTCCAACCCTACCAGTTCATACCCCAGAGCACTTACCGCAGGCTCAAGCATTTCGGTAAGTTGTTTTTCTAGTCCAGTCATATTTCCCCCGGAAACAGAGCAATACCAAACGACTTCGTTATTGAACGAACCGTCTGTTATCAGCCCCCGGAAACAAAAAAGGCTCTAAAGCCCAGTTATAATCCGAATATACCCAAACAACCTCAGGTTGCCGGGGTATGGTCTGTTTCAGATAACAAAAAACCCCGAAAGTCGGGGTTTAATGTAACTGGACCCTTAGCGCCGTCAAGCGCCCCAGCCGGTTTTACCGGGCTGAGATAGCCAAAAAGGGACAACGACAGAGCCGCTCTCCCTTTTTAGCATCACTCAAGCAAGACGTTAAAGAACATGTTGCTTGAGCGGAGAAAGTGGTTGCGGGAGCCGGATTTGAACCGACGACCTTCGGGTTATGAGCCCGACGAGCTACCAGACTGCTCCATCCCGCGTCCGAAGCGCGCTCATTATACAGCGCACTTATTGCCTTAACAAGGCGAATTTGGTGCCGAGAGCGGGACTTGAACCCGCACGCCTAAAAAGGCACTACCCCCTCAAGATAGCGTGTCTACCAATTCCACCACCTCGGCAAGATCTTTATCTTAGTTTGGGATGTCGCTATTTGTCGTAGCTGGCACATCACCTTGGGACTCAACCTGCTGTGTCACTGGTTGGCTAAGATTTTCCCACTCGCTTCCCACTTTTTCTTTGTGGGTGGTCATGTTACCCAGAATCAGACTGAGAACAAAAAAGACCGTAGCGAAGATTGCTGTCATTCGGGTCAGGAAGTTACCTGAGCCTGATGAACCGAACAGGGTTCCAGAAGCACCAGCTCCGAATGACGCGCCCATATCGCGCCCTTACCCTGCTGGACCAGTACCAGGCCAATCACACCAAGCGCGGCCAACAGATATACCACAAGTAGAATTTCGTACATGGCTTCCACCTATGTTCCAAATTGTTGAGCCGGATGGCTTACCCAAACCAGCACTCCTCGTTGGGAGCGGGGTGGATATTAGCGAATGGCGTACCTGCTGACAAGTGGAATTTTTAAAAAAGTCGCTTTTTTCAAACCGCTTGCACAGAGCTTAACCAATTCGATGGTTTAATCAGCTATCCGACTCAAATTTCCTTATTACTTAGCAGTTTTGACGCACAGCATCTGCAATTTCTTCTGCGTATGCCTGCACTTTTTCTGCATCCTCGCCTTCAACCATAACGCGAATCAGGGGCTCAGTGCCAGATTTACGCAGTAATACCCGTCCGGTATCAGCGAGTTTTTCCTCTACCGCCTCTTTTGCAGCGATAACGGCCGGAGAGGTCACCGGGTCGGTATCGCCACTGAAGCGCACATTAACTAACACCTGAGGGAACAGCGTCATCCCCTGGGCCAGCTCTTTCAAAGACATACCCGTGCCGACAACGCTGGACATAACCTGCAGGCCAGCAACGATCGCATCACCCGTGGTCACTTTGTCTAACAGAATAACGTGGCCGGAATTCTCAGCGCCGATACGCCAGCCGGTTTCCAGCAACTTTTCCATCACATAGCGGTCACCCACTTTGGCTCGCACGAAAGGAATACCGAGATTCTTGAGCGCCACTTCCATGCCCATATTGGTCATAAGTGTGCCCACTACCCCACCTTTCAATTCCCCACGGCGTAGTGCTTCCCGCGCAATAATGTAGGCAATTTGGTCGCCGTCAATTTTGTTGCCGTCTTCATCAACCATAATCACGCGGTCGCCGTCGCCATCAAAAGCGATGCCCAAGTTGGCATTTTCTTCCAGCACGCGTTTTTGAAGGCTCTGACGTCTGTCGCACCCACTTCTTCATTGATGTTGACGCCATTAGGCTCACAGCCCATTGCCACGACTTCCGCACCCAGTTCCTTAAACACACTCGGTGCAATGTGGTAAGTCGCACCGTTGGCGCAGTCAACAACAATCTTGAGCCTTCCAGGCTCATATGGCTTGGGAAAGTGCCTTTGCAAAATTCGATATAACGGCCGGCAGCATCAACGATTCGCTTGGCTTTACCCAGTTCTGCAGATTCCACGCAGGTCAGCGGCTTTTCCAGTTCTGCTTCAATCGCCAGTTCAATGTCATCAGGCAACTTGGTGCCCTGCGAAGAAAAGAACTTAATCCCATTATCATAATAAGGGTTGTGGGATGCAGAAATCACAATCCCCGCTTCTGCTCGGAATGTCTGGGTCAGGTAAGCCACAGCCGGTGTTGGCATCGGGCCGGTAAATGCTGCCTGAAGACCTGCTGCAGAAAGGCCGGCTTCCAGAGCGGACTCGAGCATGTATCCGGAGATACGGGTATCTTTACCAATCAATACTTTCTTGGTGCCGGTTTTAGACAGAACCCGGCCTGCAGCCCAGCCTAACTTAAGAATAAAATCAGGGGTAATCGGAAAGTCGCCAACTTTGCCGCGGACACCATCGGTGCCGAAATATTTGCGTGTCATTTTTTAATTATCTCCGTTTATCAACGCTGCCTGGCGGGTTGCCTCCACAATTCGGAGTACATCGCAGGTGTCTGCTGCGTCGTGAACCCGGATAATCTGGGCCCCTTGCATGGCAGCGATTGTAGCGCAAGCGAGACTGCCCGCCAGGCATTCGGACGGTGCCTTGTCCAGCAGTCTGAAAATCATGGATTTACGGGACATTCCTGCCAGTACAGGAAGCCCAAAGCGGTGAAACGCAGAGAGCGAAGCCAGAAGCTGGTAATTATGTTCAAGTGTCTTACCAAAACCGAAGCCGGGATCCAGAATCAGACTCTCTTTTTTTATTCCTGCTTCTTCACAGGCTGCAATACGTTCTTCAAGAAAGCGTCCGACGTCTGTCAGCAGATCATCATATGTGGGGTTGGCCTGCATGGTACGCGGCTGCCCTTGCATATGCATAAGACATACTGGCACTGAAGCTTTCGCAGCAACATCCAATGCGCCAGGCTCTTGCAGTGCCCGCACATCGTTGATGATATCAGCTCCGGATTCCACGGCCTGCCGCATCACTTCCGCTTTACTGGTGTCAATCGAGATCCAGCAGTCAAAACGCTGGCGAATGGCTTCAACAGCTGGAATAACCCGGTCGAGCTCTTCTTGAATAGACACATCTGGGGCACCCGGACGGGTTGACTCCCCTCCAATATCGAGGATGGCAGTACCGGCAGCAACATACTTTCTGCATGTTTGAGAGCGGAATCCAAATGGTTGAACTTGCCACCATCAGAGAATGAGTCAGGGGTAACGTTCAGAATACCCATCACCTTAGGCGTGGTGAGGTCGAGTGTTTTTTCTCTGCTGATTAGCTGCATGTTAATTCGTTTAAAAAATTTATCAGGTACAACGAAAAAACCCCGAGTTAACTCGGGGTTTGGCTTTTTCTTTTGCGCTTAGACTTCCGGTTTGTTCTCCGCCGGTGGATCAAGCGGTTTATCCTGAGGCGCTTCGTCTTTCACTTCCGGTTTCACCTCAGGCTTGGCCTCTGGTGTATTCGGAGTGTTGTTGTTGCTGCCTGAATCGGAATCAGAACTCCAACCGGCAGGTTCGCGGACGTCGCGGCGTTCCATCAGGTCATCAATCTGCTTGGCATCGATTGTTTCGTACTTCATCAGCGCGTCTTTCATGGCATGCATGATGTCCATGTTGTCAGTAATCAACTTATGAGCGCGCTGGTAGTTACGGTCGATGATTTCGCGGATTTCGCTGTCAATCAGACGGGCAGTATCATCGGATACGTGCTTGGTCTGGGTAACAGAACGGCCGAGGAACACTTCACCCTCGTCTTCTGCATATAGCAAAGGACCCAATTTTTCAGAGAAGCCCCACTGAGTTACCATCTTACGGGCGATATCAGTGGCACGTTCAATGTCGTTAGAGGCGCCGGTCGACACTTTTTCCGCACCGTAAATCACTTCTTCAGCGATACGGCCACCGTACAGGCTGGAGATCATCGACTCCAGATGCTGACGCGACATACTTACGCGGTCTTGCTCCGGCAGGTACATGGTCACACCCAGTGCGCGCCCACGAGGAATAATCGATACCTTGTAAACCGGGTCATGCTCTGGAACCAGTCGACCAACAACGGCGTGGCCGGCTTCGTGATATGCAGTCGCTTCTTTCTGGTCTTCAGACATCACCATTGACTTGCGCTCAGCGCCCATCATGATTTTATCTTTCGCGAGTTCAAACTCGACCATAGACACAGTGCGCTTGTTACCACGGGCAGCAAACAGTGCAGCTTCGTTTACCAAGTTCGCCAGATCAGCACCCGAGAAGCCAGGTGTACCACGGGCAATCAATGAAGGCTCAACGTCAGATGCCAGTGGCACTTTACGCATGTGAACTTTCAAGATCTGCTCACGGCCACGTACATCCGGTAAGCCCACAACAACCTGACGGTCAAAGCGGCCGGGACGCAGAAGTGCCGGGTCAAGTACGTCAGGACGGTTGGTTGCAGCGATAACAATAATGCCTTCGTTACCTTCGAAACCGTCCATCTCGACCAGCATCTGGTTCAGGGTTTGCTCACGTTCATCGTGACCGCCACCGAGGCCTGCGCCACGCTGACGACCCACTGCATCAATCTCGTCAATAAAGATGATGCACGGCGACGCTTTCTTGGCTTGTTCAAACATATCGCGGACACGGGATGCACCCACACCAACGAACATTTCAACAAAGTCAGAACCAGAAATAGTGAAGAAAGGTACTTTCGCTTCACCGGCAATCGCTTTGGCCAGCAGCGTTTTACCTGTACCCGGAGGACCAACCATCAGTACACCGGTAGGGATCTTACCACCCAGCTTTTGGAAGCGGCTCGGGTCGCGCAGATAATCCACCAACTCTTTAACGTCTTCTTTCGCTTCGTCACAGCCAGCAACATCAGCAAAGGTCGTCTTAATCTGGTCTTCACTCATCATGCGGGCCTTGCTCTTGCCGAACGACATAGCGCCTTTACCGCCGCCGCCCTGCATCTGGCGCATGAAGAATATCCAAACCCCGATAAGAAGGAGCATTGGGAACCAGGAGATGAAGATAGAAGCCAGGATGCTTGGTTCTTCTGGAGGCGTACCCACAACTTTTACGTTGTGGTTGATGAGATCATCCAACAGTTTCTGGTCATTCAGAACTGGCAGATAAGTCACATAGCGCGAGTTATCGCGTTTGGTGACAGTGATTTCGCGTCCATCGAATTTGGCTTCGCTGACCTGATCCTGTCCGATTTCACGGACAAATGTTGTGTAATCTACTTGACGGCCGGCACTGTCACCTGGCCCGAAGCTCTGAAATACAGACATCAGAACCACAGCGATAACCAGCCACAAAATCAAGTTTTTTGCCATGTCACTCAAGGGGTTAACCTCGCGATAACTGAGTTAATTACGGGTAGGTTACTATACTTTGTAGCCGGTCGCTACAATATAGACCTCACGGGAGCGCGCTCGGGATGAATCCGGTTTACGAATTTTGACGGCCTTAAACATTCTACGCACTTCTGCGAGATACTGATCAAAGCCTTCTCCCTGGAACACTTTCACGACAAATGCACCATCGGGCGCTAAAACTTCACGGCACATATCTAATGCTAGTTCAACAAGATACATAGCTCTAGGCTGATCTGCAGCCAGATTGCCGCTCATGTTCGGCGCCATATCTGACATAACTACGTCCACCATATCCGGTTGGATACGGTCAAGCAGTGCATTCAGTACCGCTTCTTCACGAAAATCCCCTTGAAGGAAAGCCACGCCGGGCAGCGAATCCATAGGTAAAATGTCACAGGCGATCACCTGGCCATCATTCCCTACCAACTCTGCGGCATACTGAGACCAGCCACCAGGGGCTGCTCCGAGGTCTACCACTGTCATGCCCGGTTTAATGAGTTTATCTTTTTCCTGGATTTCCTGAATCTTGAAAAAGGCCCGCGAACGGTAGCCTTTCTTTTGTGCTTCAAGCACATATTTATCATCGAAATGCTCTTTCAGCCAGCGACCTGAACTGGCGGAATGCTTTTGTTTACTCATGCAGTACCTAATCCCGCAAGTGTGTTGCGATTAATGCGGATAGTGTTCATCATTAGATGGCGTTAGAATGGCACGTTTTCAACCCCTATTGAACAGGTAATCGAGTCAATATGAACCTCAGCACCAAACAGAAGCAATATCTTAAAGGACTCGCCCATTCGCTCAAGCCTGTCGTACTGACCGGCTCTAACGGCCTGACCGAAGCGGTTGTGGCTGAAATTGAATCAGCACTGTCTCACCATGAGCTGATCAAAGTGAAGATTGCTTCCGAAGACCGTGACACTAAGAACCTGATTGCCGACGCGATTGTTCGCGAAACCAAGTCAGAAAAAGTGCAGGTAATTGGCAAAACGCTGGTTATCTACCGTCCAAGCGAAGATCGAAAAATCGAACTGCCACGCAAGTAAGCTCCGGTTCGATATCCATCAAAAAGGCCGCTTTCGCGGCCTTTTTTGTCACTGTTCGTAACAATATTTTTTAGACGTATTCAACCGCGTCTACTTCGAAGGTCTTCAGACCGCCCGGTGTTTCGATGCGGACTTCCTCACCCTCTTCTTTACCGATCAGACCACGCGCAATTGGCGAGTTGACAGAAATCAGGTTCTGTTTGATGTCGGCTTCATCATCACCAACGATGCGGTATGAGACCTCTGCATCAGTATCGACATCAATCAGAGAGACAGTGGCGCCGAAAATAATTTTGCCATTGTTTGGCAACTTGGTTACGTCAATAACCTGAGCAACTGACAACTTATATTCGATGTCACGGATCATGGCTTCCACCAGGCCCTGCTCTTCGCGCGCAGCATGGTACTCCGCGTTCTCTTTCAGGTCGCCCAGTTCACGCGCCTCTGCAATCGCCTTCGAAATCAGTGGGCGTCGTTTCATCAGGCGCTCTAGTTCTTCACGAAGCAGCTGTTCACCGCGAACAGTCATTGGCACTTTTTCCATAGATACCATTACCTCTTTTTCCAAAACCGGATGATTTTGGCAAAAACAAAGCCACGCTGCCAAGCGATGCTACAGCGCGGCGGTTTCATTTAATTGTCGTGTCAGTGTAATCAAAGAGCCCGGTAAGGTCACCTTGATTTTAACCCTCCAGCGCAATATGAAGCACAATCTTGACAAGTTACAACATGCAAATTCGCTTCGCGCCAGGTAATTTTCAAAAACCTAAAAGCGTGATCTTAGTCACCTAAAAGAACAATGCGTTAGACCGATCACATCAAGAGTGAATCTAAAAAAAGATAAATGTTAATAATTGCGATCAAAATATCATTATCGAGACATCTTATTGGTTTTGCGAATATTTCCACCAAAAACAAGATATAAAAAACATTGTTCAAAATATATTTTTTGATTGTTTTACTAACGGAGCATTAGTGGGCGGGATTACAAACAAAGCAACGCATCACCTAAAACCAAGATGCGACACGCAAAAAAATAGAAAAGGACACTCGCAATGAACAAAAAACTGATTGCTCTGGCTGTAGCTGGCTTCGCCGCTTCTGCCTCTGTATCTGCTGCAGAAATCTACTCTGACAACAACTCTGCTATCTCTCTGCAGGGCCGTATGGAAGCTCGTGGTGAAGCCCACGATGGCGACGTAAATGACATTTCTCGCGCGCGTCTTGGCGTTATGGGTCAGTCTCAACTGACTGAAGGCCTGTACGGTGTAGGTTATGCAGAATTCGAACTGTCTAACAACAACGTATCAGACAAAGCATCAGACCAAGAAAACAACCTGAAAACCCGTTACGCTTATGCCGGTATCGGCGGCAACTACGGTGAAGTAGGTTACGGTCGTGCTGACGGCTCAATGGGCATGATCACTGACTTCACTGATATCATGTCTACTTACGGCGCTGTTGCTTCTAACAAGCTGACTGTAGCGGACCGTGTTGACAACAACATGTACTACAAAGGCACTTTCGGTGGCCTGACTGTTAAAGCTAACTACAGCTTTGACAATAACGCTACTGAAAACAGCAAGGGTGTAAAAGGTCTTCCAGAAGCAGACAACGCTGGCTACTCTCTGGGCGCAGTGTACAACACCGAAATGGGTCTGGGCTTTGGTCTGGGTTGGGCTCAATCACAAGCTGACCAACACAAAGACAACAACCAGATGATGGCTGCGGTAAACTACACCATTGGTGATCTGTACTTTGCAGGCCTGTACACCAACGGCAACCGTAATCCTGCGGCAGTAGATGATACCAACGACAAAATTAAAGACCTTGGCCGTCACAACTACCAAGGCTACGAACTGGCAGCAGCTTACAACCTGAACCAGTGGGTATTCACCACTACATACGGTAAGGGTTCATTCGATTCAATGGACACTAGCGAAGCTGTCGGCGTTGATGCAACTTACTTCTTCAACAACAAGTTCCGCGCATACGCAGGCTACAACTTCAACCTGATGAGTAAGTCTGACTACGCAGCAAATCAAGCTTCTAAAGCAGAAGACTCAGCAATGGTTGGCCTGCGTTACGACTTCTAATAGCCGTTCGCTATCATTGCCTGAAAACGCCTGCCTTGTGCAGGCGTTTTTGTATATAAAATCCCTCTAAATTATCTCACTCTGATTTAAATCCATCCAAATCGCCCTCTTTTCAAAACGTTACGCCCTCAATTTCAACAGGCATAAGTTGATCGCTTTTTGTCCAATAAATGCAACAAAAAAGTGACCAGTTGCGTGTGATACTTTGCTCACATCAAGCAAGCATAGAGAAACAAATCACTTATAACGAATATCAGAAATTCACTCTCACACCCAAAAGGAGCAAAACAAGCAATAACTCTCGCCCAAGGATGATTTGGTTACGTTTGCCTCTCTCAGGCGGTAAGCACCGGATGAAACACGGTGTAGTAGAGGGGTAAAAGTAGAAAAGGATGTTCAGTGCAGTTCATAAAACTAAACGGATATATAACTCCATAGAGAGGAAAAGCAATGAACAAATCAATTATCGCACTGGCTGTTGCGTCTGTCGCCGCATCAGCTTCCGTCTCTGCAGCTGAAATTTACTCAGATGCTAACTCCGCAATTTCAATTAACGGTCGTGTCGAAGCGGTCGCTCAAATTCGTGATGGTGAGGTTGACGATCAGTCCCGGGCACGTATTGGGTTTATGGGGCAATCTCAATTAACGCCAGACCTCTACGGTGTTGGTTACTACGAAGCTCAGCTCGATAGTTCAACAAATGGAAGGGTCAAGCGAACATCCAACTCGAGTACCGTCGAAACTCGATACGCTTATGCTGGTGTGGGTGGAGATTTCGGCGAGGTTGGTTACGGGCGAGCTGACGGCTCATTAGGCATGATCACTGACTTTACCGATATTATGGCGTATGACGGTGCAGCCGCCTCCGCCAAACTTGCAGTTGCCGACAGGGTAGACAACAACCTTTATTACAAAGGTGAGTTTAACGACCTTACCGTTAAAGCCAACTATAGTTTTGCCAACTCTAGATCGGTTTTAAACCAAATCCAAAAGTATGAAAACGAAGGTTATTCCATAGGAGCGACTTATAACCTTCCTGTCGGATTGGGCTTAGGCTTGGGCTATGCCGCTCAGTCTTATCAAACACTTGAAGACGATACCCAGCTAATTGCCGCCATCAACTACACCATTGGCGATTTTTATGTCGCTGGCCTTTATACCACTGGCGATCGTACCGATGACACAGAGGACTATGATGGATACGAACTGGCGGCAGCCTATAATCTGAACCAGTGGGTATTTACTACAACCTACGGTAAAGGCACCGATGATCCAAAAGGTGCAGGGGCTGATGTTGATGTTGCTGATGTATGGGCAGTGGATGCTACTTATTACTTCAACACCAAGTTCCGTGCTTACGCATCCTACAACTTCAATATGTTGGATAAAGATGATGTAGCGAAGCCGCAGCTGAAGACTGGGGACACCTGGCCTTCGCTACGACTTCTGATGCCACATAAATTTTTTTACGCTAACGCCTGCCTTGTGCAGGCGTTTTTGTTTGTGTTTCTGGACGTTATAATAAGCCTCACATTACAACATTGAGGTCACTATGCGGCTGCTCACTTTTCTTATTGTCCTTTTTGCCGTTCCTGCTTTCGCCGTCCCGGTGACCTCAGTGGAGTCATTACTTCCTGCGGGGAGTCAGCTTTCACTGGTTGTTGAAGACATTAACAAAGAGCAACCCATTGCGGGACAAAACGCAGACAGACTCGTTCCGCCGGCCAGCACACTAAAACTGGCGACTGCTCTTGCTGCGGCCCTGGGGTTGCCCTCTGGCTTTCGGTTTCAAACAACATTAGAGATCGCGGGGGATGATGCCATTCTTCGCTTTACCGGTGATCCGACACTGACCAGAACGAACCTCGAAAACCTGATAGCCAACCTCAAAAGGCGTGGCATCAAGCGAATTAAAGGTGACTTCATACTAGATACATCCATCTTTACCGGGTATGAGCGTGCACCCGGCTGGCCTTGGGATATTTTAGGGGTTTGCTACAGCGCACCGTCATCAGCAATAACCGTTGATCACAACTGTGTTCAGGGTGCGATATACAGTGAAGAAGGTAAGGCACTGACGAGTGCATGTTCCCAGCTACCAAGACATCAGTGTTTCGACAGATGCAGCCGCCGTAACTAAAGATCAGCAAAAAGCCCGGCACTGCGATCTTGAACTCTACTATGACAACCGAAACGCATACAGATTATCCGGTTGCCTTGCTCACCGAAAAAAGCCGCTCCCGTTGAAATTTGCGGTTATCAACCCGGAAAAATTTGCATCTGACATCATCCGCTCTACCCTTGAGAAAAACGGCATCCAGTTGACTGGAACAATAAAAACGGGGAAAGCACCGGGTGGAAGAATTCTGGCAACACATCAGTCAAAAACTCTGCCCGCTCTTATCCGGGAAATGGTGAAAGACTCTGATAACCTAATTGCGGATAACCTGCTGAAAACCCTTGGGCACCAGACTTTTGACCAACCAGGCAGTTTTACCAATGGCAGTGAAGCGGTGAAAAAAATCCTTGAAGATAAAGCCGGAATCTTGCTGAAAAATGCCGTGATCGTTGATGGCTCAGGGCTGTCCCGTAACAACCGGGTCAGTGCTTACCAACTTTCGCAAATTGTGTCCTACATCTACCGTCACCCGGAGCTGGGACTGATGGAAACACTGCCGGTTTCCGGTGTTGATGGCACATTAAAATACCGCCACAGCCTGAGGCAAGACCCGGTGAAAGGCGTGTACGGGCCAAATCCGGGTCGCTTTACGGTACTTATAACCTCGCCGGCATCGTCAAAACCAAGGCCGGAAAGGATGTACTGGTGATTCAGATGGTAAGTGATTACTTCCCAGAAAAGAAAGAGGATGACAGCCAGACTGGCGTGCCATCCCCCATAGAGCAGTTCGAGCGTGAGCTTTATCGCGCAGTGATCAACTCAACCCTAACATCGCATTGACGGTGATAAAGTAAATCATCATTCCGCTGATATCGACAACCGACGCCAGTACCGGACTGACCAGAACCGCCGGGTCCAATTTACAGGCCCTGGCAATCATAGGTAGCAGGCCACCGATAGTTGTCGATATCACCACCTGAATGACAAGGGCGACACCGATAGCCATCGCAATACTGTAGATTGTCAGTCCATCAGGCAATATCTGATGCCCGCTGAACAACACTACCCGCCCCATGATCACCACCGACAACGCCACGGCAATCACCAGTGCAATACGGAATTCCTTCCATACCACAGCAAGCCATTGGGTCAGGTGTATCTCCCCCATCGCCAAAGCCCGCACAACCAGGGTTGCCGCTTGTGAACCGGCGTTACCACCCGCCGCGGCGATAACTGGCATGTAGACCGCAAGCAAAACAAGTTGGCTGAGCGTATCTTCGTAATGGGAAATTATCAGTCCGGAGACAATACCTAACAGTGCCAGCCCGACAATCCAACCGATACGCTCTCGAACGTGTACCCACACGCCGTTTGTCAGGTAGTTACCGTCCGGTTCCGCTTCGGAGCTTATCAATCCAAGACCGGTTGCCAACTGGCGGGAACGGACGTCATGGTCTTTTTCCATCATCCTGTCGAGCAGGCGGCGCACTTTCGCCAACGGACAGGTATTAAGGATTGCAATGGCTTCTGACATTGGCATTACCACCAAAAGACGGACTTTTTCGTCGTCATCATAGGTGAGGAATGCACGGCGCATTGCCAGTACGTCTTTTGTTTCAATCTCAGCGTTTTTTTCGTGTGTTTCTACCAGCTGAGCTGGTGAGTTCAATACCGCCATTGCGAACCTCCCGATTGGCAAAGGAAACGGTAAAGACCATCGTCAAAAGACAAATCGCATAAAACTTGGCTGTCAGCAGAGCCTGTATCAAAAACGCACAGGCATCACGCAGACAATGAGGAACAAGCTGTCTATTGACTGACTTACGAATTTTGTGGGGAGATGGGGAGGAAGGATAGTTTCCACCGCCTGACGAAACTCAGACGGCGCTTTTCATGAACAGACCGTCAGAGTGCCGAAGCTCCCTTACAACTCGGAGGATGGTCGTTATCGTTCATGAAATACTCCAGTTATTAACCACAGCAGTATGGCACCGTCATTTTACGCCTCCAATTTTGGTTAGCAAGAAAGAAAGCAAATTCAAACAATCAGGATGAAAAAAGCCCACCGCTGAGGGTGGGCAAATGAGGTTGTCGTGGCCGGTACTATGTCGCCGGCCTTATGGTTTTTCTTACAATCAGGCTTGCTCAGCCGCCTTGATGCGGGCATGCAGTTCCTGAACTGAAGTGACCACTGACTTATCCAGTGCAGAGTAAGCCATGCAGGTTGCGAAGGCTGCATTCAGCGTAGTGGTATAGTTCACTTTTTCCTGCAGCGCACCACGGCGAAGGACCTTGGAATCCTCAATCGCCTGACGGCCTTCGGTGGTGTTAACAATGTAGGTGTACTCACCGTTCTTGATACGGTCGAGAATGTGAGGACGGCCTTCATGCACCTTGTTTACCAAGCGTGGGTTGATACCGGCTTCACCAAGGATTACCGCAGTACCGTGGGTTGCATCCAGCTCAACACCCTGCTTGATCAGCTTGGTGGCGAGGTCAACAACACGTTGCTTGTCGTTGTTACGCACACTCAGAAGAGCTCGGCCACCCTCGCTGTATTCCTTGCCACAAGCCAGGTCGGCTTTCGCAAAAGCTTCTGCGAAAGTCTTACCTACACCCATCACTTCACCGGTAGAGCGCATTTCAGGGCCAAGTATTGGGTCCACACCCGGGAACTTGTTAAATGGCAGTACCACTTCTTTCACTGAGTAATAAGGTGGAATCACTTCCTTGGTCACACCCTGCTCGGCCAGCGACTGGCCAACCATGACGCGAGCCGCCACTTTTGCCAATGGAACTGCAGTCGCCTTGGAGACAAATGGAACAGTACGGGCTGCGCGTGGGTTAACTTCAATCAGGTAGATCTCGTTATCCTTCACCGCAAACTGGGTGTTCATCAGGCCGCGTACACCCAGTTCAAAGGCCAGCTTTTCCACTTGGGCGCGCATTTCATCCTGAATTTCCTGGCTCAGGGTGTAAGCCGGCAGCGAACATGCTGAGTCACCGGAGTGGACACCGGCCTGCTCGATATGCTCCATGATACCGCCGATAACCACGCGCTCACCGTCACAGATAGCGTCGATATCCACTTCTACTGCATCATCCAGGAAGCGGTCGAGCAATACTGGGGATTCGTTGGAAACACTGACAGCCTCGTTGAAGTAACGGCGCAGGTCCTGCTCGTCATAGACAATTTCCATCGCGCGACCACCCAGTACATAAGATGGGCGAACCACCAGCGGGTAACCAATTTCGCGGGCCTTATCGATAGCCTGTTCCATGGCCGTGACCGTTGCGTTGGCCGGTTGTTTGAGACCAAGTCGGTCTACGGCAATCTGGAAACGCTCACGGTCTTCGGCACGGTCAATTGCATCCGGACTGGTACCGATAATCGGCACACCGGCAGCCTCAAGCGCGCGAGCCAGTTTCAATGGGGTTTGGCCGCCGTACTGAACAATCACACCTTTTGGTTTTTCAACACGGACAATGGAAAGCACATCTTCCAGGGTTACCGGCTCAAAATAGAGGCGGTCAGAGGTGTCGTAGTCAGTGGATACTGTTTCCGGGTTACAGTTCACCATAATGGTTTCGTAACCGTCTTCGCGCAAGGCAAGAGCGGCATGAACACAGCAGTAGTCGAACTCGATACCCTGACCAATGCGGTTCGGGCCACCACCGAGAATCATGATCTTGTCGCGGTCAGAAGGTGCAGCTTCACATTCTTCATCATAGCTCGAGTACATGTATGCCGTATCGGAAGAAAACTCTGCAGCACAGGTATCAACGCGCTTGTAGACAGGGTGGATATTGTATTGGTCGCGGATACGGCGTACTTCATTTTCAGACACACCGAGCAGTTTGCTCAGGCGTGCATCAGAGAAGCCTTTGCGCTTCAACTTGCGCAGTTTGTCTTCGGTCAAGCCAGCAAAGCCGCTTTCCTTGACGTTCTGCTCCATCTTCACCAGTTCTTCAATCTGAACCAGGAACCAGCGGTCAATGTTGGTCAGGTTGAAAATACCGTCAACTGACATGCCCGCACGGAACGCATCAGCGATATACCAGATACGCTCAGCACCGGCTTCTTTAAGCTCGTGGCGGATTTTGGTCAGTGCATCATCGGCTTCCAGGTCAACCATCTCATCAAAACCGGTTGCACCCACTTCCAGGCCACGAAGGGCTTTTTGCAAGGACTCTTGCTGGTTACGGCCAATCGCCATTACCTCACCCACAGACTTCATCTGGGTGGTCAGGCGGTCATTGGCACCGGAGAACTTTTCGAAGTTGAAACGAGGGATTTTGGTAACCACGTAGTCGATGGTTGGCTCAAATGACGCAGGGGTCGCGCCGCCTGTAATGTCATTTTTGAGCTCATCAAGGGTATAACCCACGGCCAGTTTGGCAGCAATTTTTGCAATCGGGAAACCGGTCGCTTTAGACGCCAGAGCCGATGAACGGGAAACACGTGGGTTCATTTCGATGATAACCATGCGGCCGTCTTTCGGGTTGATACCGAACTGGACGTTTGAACCACCGGTTTCCACACCGATTTCGCGCAATACCGCCAGGGAGGCGTTACGCATTAGTTGGTATTCTTTGTCGGTCAGGGTCTGGGCAGGCGCTACCGTAATGGAGTCGCCGGTGTGAATACCATCGGGTCGAAGTTTTCAATAGAGCAGACAATGATACAGTTGTCGTTTTTGTCACGGACAACTTCCATCTCATACTCTTTCCAGCCAATCAGGGATTCGTCAATCAGCAGTTCGTTGGTTGGTGAAAGGTCCAGACCACGACCACAAATTTCTTCGAACTCTTCTTTGTTATAAGCGATACCACCACCGGTACCCCCCATAGTAAAGGAAGGACGAATAATACATGGGAAGCCGACTTCATCCAGAACGCCGTAAGCTTCTTCCATATTGTGAGCAATACCGGCACGAGGACATTCCAGGCCGATACTCTTCATTGCCTTGTTGAAACGGTGACGGTCTTCTGCCTTGTCGATAGCATCAGCTGTTGCACCAATCATTTCTACGCCGAACTCAGCCAGTACACCGTGACGCTCAAGATCCAGCGCGCAGTTCAGCGCTGTCTGACCGCCCATGGTTGGCAGAACGGCATCCGGGCGTTCTTTGGCGATAATGTGCTTTACTACTTCCCACTGGATTGGCTCGATGTATGTCGCATCAGCCATTTCCGGGTCAGTCATAATGGTTGCCGGGTTAGAGTTCACCAAAATCACGCGGTAACCCTCTTCGCGCAGCGCCTTACAAGCCTGGGCACCCGAGTAGTCAAACTCACACGCCTGGCCGATAACAATCGGGCCGGCGCCAAGAATCAGAATGCTTTTAATGTCTGTACGTTTTGGCATTGCTTGCTACTCCGGATTACGCGCTGTGTTGCTTGATAAGGTCGATGAAATGGTCGAACAGTGGTGCCGCATCGTGCGGGCCCGGGCTCGCTTCCGGGTGTCCCTGGAAACTGAATGCCGGTTTGTCCGTGCGGTGAATACCTTGCAGTGAACCATCAAACAGGGAGTTGTGGGTTGCACGCAGGTTGTCCGGCAGTGTTGCTTCATCTACAGCAAAGCCGTGGTTCTGGCTGGTAATCATCACCACATCGCGGTCGATATCCTTAACCGGGTGGTTCGCACCGTGGTGACCAAACTTCATCTTCACAGTTTTTGCACCGCTTGCCAGCGCCAGAATCTGGTGGCCAAGACAGATACCGAATACTGGCAGGCCTTTTTCCAGAAATATTTTGGTCGCTTCAATCGCGTAGGTACAAGGCTCCGGGTCACCCGGGCCATTTGACAGGAATACACCATCCGGGTTCATCGCCAACACCTCTTCAGCAGAAGTCTGGCTGGTACTACAGTCAGGCGACAGCCGCGGTCAACCAACATGCGCAGGATGTTGCGCTTGGCACCAAAGTCATACGCCACAACATGGTATGGCAGCTCTGCATCATCCTTGATTTCAGGCAAGCCACCGGTCAGTGTCCAACTGCCCTGCTTCCAGGCATAGCTTTCTGCTGTGGTCACTTCTTTCGCCAGATCCATGCCTTTCAGGCCAGGGAATTCTTTTGCTTTCGCCAAAGCCAGAGCTTCATCCAGGTTGTCACCTGCCATGACGCAGCCATTCTGGGCACCTTTTTCGCGCAACAAACGGGTCAGTTTGCGGGTATCAATATCCGCGATGCCGACGATGTTTTGTGACTTGAGGTAATCAGAGAGGGTTTTGGTATTGCGGAAGTTGCTGGCGATCAGCGGGAGGTCACGAATGACAAGGCCTTGGGCGTGAATTTGGGAAGATTCTTCGTCTTCGGTATTAGTACCGGTATTGCCAATGTGAGGATAAGTAAGAGTGACGATTTGCTGAGAATAGGATGGGTCGGTAAGAATTTCCTGATACCCCGTCATCGAGGTATTAAAGACAACTTCGCCGACTGCGATACCATCCGCTCCAATCGACACGCCGTGGAACACTGTCCCATCTTCCAGGACTAACAGCGCAGACTTGCTCAAGACAACCTCCAATTCAAATAAGAATGCATAAAAAATAAATAACAATGCATTCATCTATTCCATCAAACTGTCAAACATCCGTAAAGCAGAATTTTGACAAATTGCGCGCATTCTAGAGATCACATGTTTAGCTGTCAACAAAGACCGTGAAATTTATTGTAATTAACACCCAAATCAGAGTAATCAGAGCAAGGACACGCCAAAAACACACTTTAATTAACCGAATTAAGAGAGGAAACCCTCAGTTAACTGAATCTAACAATTATTAACAGTCAAAATATGTAAACGCACTGTAAACAAATAAAGCAACCGTTTAGCAGATGAAGATAATATGGACTTTATGGCATCATCCGCCAATGATCGCCTCAAACCATCAAAAGAACATGTAAACACATCAATTTCTGGTGACCAATCAACCAACACGCTTACTAAGGATTGAAATCCACAAAATACAGATAAAAAAACACCGCCCCGAAGGGCGGTGCATAGCTAATCATTAAAAGTCATGTAACCCGAGGACATCCTGCATGGTATAGAAACCTGAATCTTTCCCCGAAAGCCACACGCCAGCACGTACCGCGCCGTTGGCAAAAGTCATCCGGCTGGACGCTTTGTGGGTGATTTCAACACGCTCGCCAATGTCGGCAAACATGGCAGTATGTTCACCGACAATATCGCCGGCGCGAATTGTGGCAAAACCTATCTCGCCTTTCGTACGCTCGCCAGTAATACCTTCACGGGCATAGACCGCGACGTCATTAAGCTCTTTACCCATTGCACCGGCAATGGCTTCACCCATACCCAGTGCCGTACCCGACGGCGCGTCTACTTTGTATCTGTGGTGAGCTTCAATGACTTCAATATCGCAGTAGTCACCCATCACTTGTGCTGCTTTCTCAAGCAGTTTGAACACCAGGTTCACACCCACACTGTAGTTAGGTGCCATGACAATGCCGATACTTTCAGCCGCTTTGGCAATCTGCTCTTTTTGCTCTTCGGTAAAGCCAGTTGTGCCGACAATGATCTTCTTACCATATTGCTTGCAGATTTCGATATTGGCGAGCGTCGCAACCGGAGCGGTAAAATCGATAATGACATCGAAATCCTCAACAACCTTTCGGAAGTCGTCCACGACGGCAACCCCGAGGTTACCCACGCCAGCCAGTTCTCCCGCATCAGCACCAATCAGGCTGGATTCCGGACGCTCAGTCGCTGCAGCCAGGGTAGCTCCCTCGATTTGTTGACAGGCTTGAATCAGATTCCTTCCCATGCGTCCTGCCGCGCCGGCAATCGCAATGCGCACCATGTGTGTCCCCTTTTTCTCTCGTCCCGGGCATGTTCACCCGATGTATATCACAAAAATACCACTCTACCCGCAATACAAGACAGAAGCAAAACTGGGGGCAGATAGAAAAACGGAGGCCGTAAGCCCCCGTTTTTGAATGAGTTATTGAATTTCCCGAATCTGAAGCTCTTTCGGTACTTCAAAGAACATGTTCTCTTCACGCCCCGACAGCTCTTCAACATCAACACCGCCCAAAGTCTGGATACGGGCAATGATTTGATTTACCAACTCTTCAGGCGCAGATGCCCCGGCAGTAATGCCGACAATGTCTTTTCCTGTAAACCAGTTTTCATCAACATCACCGGCGCTGTCTGTCAGGTAGGCTGGGGTACCCAGCTTTTCCGAAAGTTCCCGAAGGCGGTTGGAGTTGGAGCTGTTTTTGGATCCCACAACAACGACAACATCAGTACGGGCAGCCAGATCTCGGACCGCATCCTGGCGGTTTTGTGTGGCGTAGCATATATCATCTTTACGCGGCCCCTGGATGTCAGGAAAAACGCGACGAAGTTCATCAATGACATCCGCCGTTTCATCGACAGACAAGGTGGTCTGGCTGACGAAATGCAGGTTGGACGGATCTTTGACTGCCAGTTTGCTGACATCTTCCGGCGTCTCCACCAGATACATGCCCCCTTCGGTGCTGGTGTACTGTCCCATGGTGCCGACAACTTCTGGATGACCGGCATGGCCAATCAGGACAACCTCAAGATTTTTTCTGCTGGCCCGGGCTACTTCCATATGGACTTTCGTCACCAGCGGACAGGTTGCATCAAACACTGTCAATTCGCGGGACTTGGCCTCATTGCGAACCGCCTGCGATACACCGTGGGCGGAAAAGATAACGATGTTACCGTCCGGCACTTCATCCAGTTCTTCAACAAATATCGCACCGCGAGCCTTCAGGCCTTCCACCACAAAACGGTTATGCACCACTTCGTGACGGACATAGATAGGCGGTTGGTACATTTCCAGGGCGCGTTCAACAATACTGATTGCACGGTCGACACCCGCGCAGAAGCCCCGAGGGTTTGCGAGAACGATTTTCATGCCTTTTCCCCGATTACTCGACAGACAGGATTTCTACTTCAAAGGTAACACGCTTACCCGCCAGCGGGTGGTTAAAGTCTACGGTGACAGAGTCCCCGGCGATCTCTGCAATCATGCCTGGAATTTCTTTGCCTTCCATATCCGTAAACGCAACGATAGTGCCGACTTCAACGGGGATCTCAGCGCCAAACTGGCTCAGATCCATATGCTGGATGTTATCCGGGTTTGACTCACCGAATGAATCCTGTGGGTCCAAGGTAAAGCTGTGAGTATCTCCGGCTTTCAGGCCATAGAGGCTGCTTTCGAATTTCTGGCTCAGACTGCCATTACCCAGGAAAACCTTTGCAGGCTGACCCACTTCACGGGTGCTGTCTGCAACCGAACCGTCTTCCAGCTTAAGGAGCATGTGCATCAGCACCTGGCTTTTTTCGTTGATAGTCGTCATGGCTCTACCGTTCAATAAGTAATTACGGGGTCATTATAAAGAAAGCGCTGTCCGTATCAACGGACAGCGCTTAGGGCTATTTATCTTTCTTAACTGCCAATCAATTTTTGGCAGTTTTGGAATTTTTATCCTGAAGGAAACCGTCGAGGATAATCAGCGCAGCGCCAATGCAGATCGCGGTATCGGCCAGGTTAAAGGCCGGCCAGTGCTTGTCTCCGATATAGAAGTCGAGGAAATCGACCACATATCCGTGCACCAAACGATCAAACAAGTTACCCAGCGCACCGCCAATGATCATTGCGTACGCGGCATTTACGCGGATTTCTGCTGCCGGCGTTTTTCGCATCCAGAATGCCAACAGGCCAGAAATGCCCAGGGCGATGATGCTGAAAAACCAACGCTGCCAGCCACTGGCATCACTCAGGAAACTGAATGCTGCGCCATAGTTATGAACATACAACAGGTTAAAGAAAGGCAGGATTTCAATCCGGTTCGCCCATCCATACCCCATGGTATCCATCACCAGCAGTTTGGTGCCGATATCCGCAACGAACACCAGAAGCGCCAGCCAAAGCCAGCGCAATCCGGACTGTTTCACCGTCAGGTCAGTCATTAGGCAAACTTTCGCTCTTCGCCGTCGCCTTCAATGTTGCTCACACAGCGGCCACAGACTTCTTCATGACCGGCAATGGTGCCAACATCAGCAACATGGTGCCAACAACGCTCGCACTTCTTGGCTTCAGAAGCCACAACCTTCACCCAAAAACCCGCCATTTCAGTAGCACGGCTTCCTTCAGGCTGGGTTTCAGCGCTGACCACTTCTGCTTTTGAGGTCAACAGTGCAAAGCGCAGCTCATCACCCAGAATAGCCAGCTTCTCGGCCAGAGCCGGTGCGGCATACAAGGTAACTTCAGCCTGCAGCGAGCCACCGATAACCTTGTCGTTACGCGCCTGTTCCAGTTCTTTGTTCACAGCGCCGCGGACTTTCAGAAGCTCTGCCCAGAACGCATTGTTCAGAGCTTCACCTTCAGCCAGACCAAACAGGCCGTCATACCAAACACCGGTGAACACAAACTTATCGCGTGAACCAGGCATCTGAGCCCAGATTTCGTCCGCTGTGAACGACATGATAGGTGCCATCCAGCGAACCAGCGCTTCAACGATATGGAACAGCGCGCTTTGGCAGCTGCGGTGAGCGTGAGAGCCGGCTTTCGCGGTGTACTGGCGATCCTTGATGATGTCGAGGTAGAAAGAGCCCATCTCAACAGAACAGAACTGCATCAGGCGTTGGGTTACCTGGTGGAAGTTGCACTCATCAAATGCCTTGATGATCTCTTCCTGGGCAGCCAGTGCACGACCAACCGCCCAGCGGTCAGCAACGACCATTTCTTCGGCTGGAACCATATCAGTTTCTGGGTTGAAACCGTGCAGGTTCGCCAACAGGAAGCGGGCGGTGTTTCGGATACGGCGGTATGCATCTGCGCTGCGCTTCAGGATTTCGTCAGAAACGGTCATCTCACCGGTATAGTCAGTAGAGGCAACCCAAAGACGCAGGATATCTGCACCCAGCTTGTTCATCACATCCTGTGGTGAAACCACGTTACCGATAGACTTGGACATCTTGCGGCCCTGACCGTCAACGGTGAAACCGTGAGTCAGTACCTGCTTGTACGGTGCGTGGTTTTTAATGGCAACAGATGTCATCAGGGAAGACTGGAACCAGCCTCGGTGCTGGTCAGAACCTTCCAGGTACATATCTGCTTCATGGCCGTTGAATTCCGGGCGCTGGTTAACGACTGCGTAGTGAGTTGCACCGGAGTCGAACCATACATCCAGAGTATCCAGCACTTTTTCGTACTGGTCTGCGTCGTCACCCAGAACTTCTGCAATGTCGAGATCCCACCAAGCCTGGATACCGGCTTCTTCAACACGCTGGGCAACCTTTTCGATCAGCTCAACGGTGTTAGGGTGCAGTTCTGAAGTTTCTTTGTGTACGAACAGCGCAATTGGCACACCCCAGGTACGCTGACGGGAAATACACCAGTCAGGACGGCCTTCAACCATCGCTTCGATACGATTCTGACCCCACTCTGGGATCCATTGCACTTTCTTGATTTCTTCCAGAGCCTTGGCACGCAGACCGGCTTTCTCCATAGAGATAAACCACTGCGGTGTTGCACGGAAGATAATTGGTGTCTTGTGACGCCAGCAGTGCGGATAGCTGTGCTCGTAGGCGTGATGGTGAAGCAGGGCACCGCGCTCTTTAAGCACTTCCACAACGCTGTCGTTAGCTTTGAATACGTGCTGGCCGGCAAACAGCTCGGTATCAGGCAGGTAAACGCCGTTGCTGCCAACAGGGTTTGCCACTTCCAGACCGTACTTTTGGCCTACCGCGAAGTCTTCCTGACCGTGGCCAGGTGCTGTATGGACAACACCGGTACCTGAATCAGTAGTTACGTGATCACCAAGGATCACTGGTACATCAAAGCTGTAAAACGGGTGGTTGAAACGCAGCAGTTCCAGCGCAGTACCTTTGCAGAAGCCCAGGTTGTGGTACTTCTCGACACCGGCACGGCTCAGGGTTTCTGTTGCCAGCTCAGCAGCCAGAATCAGACGCTGAGGGGTTTCACCTTCAACCTGTACGAGAACATATTCCAGATCCGGAGATACCGCCAGGCCACGGTTGGCAGGCAGAGTCCAAGGCGTGGTAGTCCAGATAACAATAGACAGGTCACCTTCACCGGCATGGCCTCTACCAGACTGAATTTTTCCAGCACTGCCGCTTCGTTTACTGCCTTGAACTTTACATCAATAGCAGGAGACTTTTTGTCGTAGTATTCCACCTCAGCTTCAGCAAGGGCAGAACCACAGTCGGTACACCAATGCACAGGCTTGAAGCCTTTGTGCAGGTGACCGTTACCAGCGATCTTACCCAGAGCACGGATAATGTTCGCTTCGGTATCAAAGTTCATTGTCAGGTACGGTTTTTCCCACTCACCCAACACACCCAGGCGGATAAAGTCAGTCTTCTGGCCTTCAACCTGCTCAGCCGCATACTTACGGCACTCTTCACGGAACTCTGCAGCAGACACTTTCTGACCAGGCTTGCCCACTTTCTGCTCTACCTTCAGTTCGATAGGCAGACCGTGGCAATCCCAACCCGGCACGTAAGGCGCGTCGAAGTCAGACAGGGTCTTGGATTTAACAATAATGTCTTTCAGAATTTTGTTTACAGAGTGACCAATGTGAATGCTGCCGTTCGCATACGGAGGACCGTCATGCAGAATGAAGGATTTTTTGCCTTTTTTGGCTTTGCGGATCTCGCCGTACAGATCTTCATCGTACCAGCGCTTGAGCATTTCAGGCTCACGCTTGGCGAGGTTACCTCGCATCGGAAACTCGGTTTCCGGCAGATTCAGTGTATCTTTAAAGTCACTCATCGATGCTTGTTCCGTATGAAGGAATTACTCTAGACATTATTCATGCTCATCCAGCCATTCTCTGGCCGCCTGAGCATCCAATTCAATTTGCGCTTTGAGAGCGTCAAAAGATGCGAACTTCACTTCGTTTCGCAATTTGTGCAATAACTGCACTTCGATTTGTTTGCCATATAAATCGGCATTGTAATCGAACAGGTGCACTTCCAGTTGCTGGCGTACCCCATCGACGGTCGGGCGGTTACCTACATTGGCCACCCCACCTTTGCTCCCTTCCGGCAAGCCAAGAACCCTAACAGCATATACGCCGGAAACCGGTGAAACCAGACGTTTCAACTGGACATTTGCCGTCGGGAAACCAATGGTGCGACCCAGTTTGTTTCCGTGGGCCACGCGCCCGGCAATACTGTAAGGTCGTCCTAACATGGACTCGGCCTGTTCAAGCTCATCATTTGCCAGGGCATTCCGGATAAGCGTACTGCTCACCCGCTGCGCAGAAAGACAGAATGAATGGGTACTGACCACTTCAAACCCGAACTTCTGTCCTTGCTCCTCAAGGTACGCAAAATCGCCGCTTCGCTTTTGACCAAACCGGAAGTCGTCACCGACTACCAGAAACTTAACACCCAGCTTTTCTACCAACAAGCGTTCTACAAACGCCTGTGGTGTCATTGCGGCGAATGCCGGGTTAAACCGGACACACAGCAAACGCTCCACACCCAATTCGGCCAGGTGAACATATTTGTCACGAAGCCGGGTAAGGCGTGCCGGAGCGGTATCCGGGGAAAACACTTCCAGAGGTTGTGGTTCAAATGTCATCACGGTGGCGGGATAACCCAGCGCCCTGGCTTTCGCAATGACCTGCTTTAACACAGCCTGGTGCCCAAGATGCACACCATCAAAATTACCGATGGTCAGCACACATCCTTTATGCGCCTGGCGAATGTTATGAATACCCCGAATTAACTCCATAACCTCTACTTGCTGGCCGGTGGATGGTCAAAAACCGACGAATTATATACCGAAGGCACGGTCAGTTTAAATGACCATCACAGAACAGGAACAATTTCCCCTACAAACAGCTTACCGATTTGATGTTTTATCGCTAAGCACGAACCTTGATATGACGAGGCCTGACACCGGAAATCGCCAATACCAACAAGTACACCACAGCTCCCAGGCCAATCAGGCCACTTAGCCACATAGCGCGGTGAAGTGTGTTGGTTGCGAGCCAGTTATCAAATCCCGGCATCATCCAGTCAACAGCAAACAGCATACCGGCAGTCGCAAGCAGCAGCTTTACAAAGAAAACGACCGTTTCACGGGAAATTTGATAAACACCTTGCTTGTGCAATCCGTGATAAAGAAGGCCGGCATTAATGAGGCTGACAGGGATGTTGCCATTGCCAGGCCAACGTAACCGAAGAACGAGGCAAAAATGGCGTTAAACACCATATTGGTGATCATCGCCACGATTCCGAACTTAACCGGCGTTTTCGTATCCTGTCGCGCGTAGTAACCCGGAGCCAGCACTTTAATCAGCATGAAGTTCAGCAAACCGGCACCGTAAGCCACAAGGGACAGGGAAGCCGCATTCACATCAGCGACATTAAATTCACCACGCATAAAGAGCACCATCAGCATGGGTTTTGCCAGGAACATCAAACCGGCCATCGCGGGAATGCCCAACAAGAGTACCATGCGGACACCCCAGTCCATTGTCGCGGCAAATTGTTCGGGGGATTTGTCGACGTGTTTGCGCGACAGCGCCGGTAAGATCACCGTTGCGATCGCAATACCGAACAGCCCAAGAGGGAATTCGAGCAAACGGTCGGAATAGTAAAGCCAACTGATTGAGCCGGTAGCGAGGAAACTGGCAATAAACGTATCAAACAGCAGGTTAATCTGGCTGACGGATACCCCAAACATGGCCGGCAACATCAGGGTCCGGATTTTCTTTACTCCCGGGTCATTCCAGCCCCACTGCGGGCGAACCAGCATTTTTTCCCGCATAAGAAACGGAATCTGAAAAGCAAACTGTACCAAGCCACCAATGAACACGCCCAAAGCCAGGCCGATTTCCGGTTGCGCCAGACGAGGCGACACAAAAATAGCACAGGCAATAATGGCTACATTCAGAAAAGCGGGGGTAAAAGAAGAGACGGCAAATTTCCCGAGGGTATTCAGGATAGCGCCGGACAAGGCGACAAACGTTATAAACCAAAGGTAGGGGAAAGTGATCTTCAAAAGAAACGATGCCAGCTCAAACTTACCGGCAGAGGGACCATCGTGAAGCCAGTCAAGGAACCAGCCGGTACCAAACAGCGCAGCAACCAACGGTGAGCCAATCACACCAATGAGTGTCACCACAGTCACCAGCACACCGAGGTACCGGAAGCCTTAGCGATAAGCTGGCGTGTTTTATCCATATCCCCGGTGGCATGGTATTCGGTCAAAACCGGTACGAAAGCCTGTGAGAAAGCCCCCTCAGCAAACAGACGACGTAAGAAGTTGGGGATTTTATTGGCAAAAAAGAACACATCCGCTGCAGCACCCGCCCCCATCAGGTTGGCCACCACCACATCGCGGACCAGTCCCAGCACCCGGGAGACCAGTGTCATAGCACTGACCACCAGG
Source organism: Photobacterium sp. JCM 19050 (assembly GCA_001310455.1). GTDB lineage: Bacteria > Pseudomonadota > Gammaproteobacteria > Enterobacterales > Vibrionaceae > Parasalinivibrio. Next base: position 98,711 of record BAXG01000008.1, on the reverse strand, counting down.
CCAGAACGCAGGAGTCGCTTACTCACAGAAAACCTCATTGTTACGGCCAGAAAAGGGTTACCTCCCGGCACAAATACTGGTAGAATTCGCTGCCATATTATCCGTGATATTCAGTCGCTGCCAAGGCTATTGCCTGTGCGGCTGATATTTGCACAAATGAATTGACAATGCGGGTGAAAAGAGGCATAGTCCTCGGCCTTAAATTGTCACCGATACGAAGATTTGGGAGTTAGACCCTTGGCAAATATCAAATCTGCTAAGAAGCGCGCCATCCAATCTGAAAAGCGCCGCCAGCACAACGCTAGCCGCCGCTCAATGATGCGCACTTACATCAAGAAAACCATCGCTGCTATCTCTGCTGGCGATAAAGAAGCTGCGCAGAAAGCATTCGCTGACATGCAGCCTATCCTGGATCGCCAGGCTACTAAAGGCCTGATCCACAAGAACAAAGCCGCTCGCCACAAGGCTAGCCTGGCTGCTCAAATCAAAGCAATGTAATTTGCAGCGATTGAAGCTGAAAAAACCGGCAATTTGCCGGTTTTTTTATATCTATAATTGCTTCATGCGCAATATAAACTGTGAAGCGTTTCCATGATTTTTCGCGCTTCGTCACTTTTCAGTGAGTAGTAGACAGTTTGTGCTTCTTTTCGCGTTTTAACCAGACCGTCTCGTCTTAGCCATGCCAGGTGCTGTGATAAAGCGGATTGACTTAACCCGACTTTTTCACTCATTACCCCCACAGACAACTCCCCTTCTAGCAAATAGCACAATATAAACAAACGTCTTTCATTAGCCATCGCTTTAAGCAGTGTCACTGCTTGAGGAGCATTTTGCTCCATCAGTTCTTGATCCATAGTCTTCACCGGAAACAACGTTAAATAGACAACAGCAAAATCATATTTTTTTTATTCACGCGGTCTATTGTTATACATATTTACAATTTTAACAATAGGCTACACATGCAGCTCCTGTCTCGATTCTGACACCCTTCACACCTCATAAGTCTTTGTGAACTAAGAGCTATTTAAAAAGGTGGGAAAAGTCGGCTTCACAAATACGTTTGACCGCCGGGTGTTGAATCATTCGCTCAGCGAAAATAACGTAATACTCTTCTTTCAGCTCTTTGATTTTTAAAAGCTCTCTGACCTGAGTTCCCGCAACTTCCTCTGCATAGAAGTGCGGCGCGACAAACACGGCATTTAAATAAGAACCAAACGCCTTCATCAAAGCAGCATCATCGAACTCTCCGAGAATATTTGGCGTGATACCCCGTTGATCAAACCACTGGAGCAGTTTCCTTCCCATTGCCGTCCGACTTCCGGGAATAAGTACCTTTTGCTCTTCCAGTGCTTCAGGAAAGTCCGTTTGCTTGAGATCGACGGAGCCAAAAAAGCTCATCGCACATTCTCCCAGCCGCACGCTGTACAGCCCCGGGCTTTGAGCACTATCGACAGGGCAATCGGACAGAATCATGTCCAGCTTGTGCTGGGAGAGCTGTTCAAGCAGCATTTCGTGGGTAGATTCAAAACAGCGAAGATGAATGGTGTTGTCTTCCGGGAGAACAGCCCCAAGGAGTTTGCACACCAGCCGTTTTGAAAGGGCATCTGCGACGCCAACATCGAACAGAATGTTTTCACGGCTGCTGTAATTAACAATGTCGAGCATCTCATAGCTGAGACCAAACATCCTGTCGGCGTATTTAAACACCATCTGCCCCAGGTCGGTCGGTTCTACATTTCGGCCGGATCTACGGGTCAAACGGCCGTTCAGGCGCTCTTCCAACGCACGAATCTGGCCAGTTACCGTCTGTGGCGTCAGAAACAGGGCTTCTGCAGCCTTACTGACAGAGCCTTTTTTGCACACCATCCAGAAATAATAGAGGTGGTTATAGTTGAGATGTGACATGCCCAGTCCAAATAAAAACACCGGATCGCAGAATACGCTGCGGATCCGGTGCCTGCAAGTTAAGGATTTTCAGAAGAAATCAGGGTGTCACGTTTGCCAGTTTAACCGGCTTGCGGTATCTCTCCCCGGCTCTTTGCTCCAAAGCCCGTGACAGAAAACTGTTTTGCTTCGCGTCATTTTCGAGCTCTGTCGGGGCAGGGTTGCTTTGTTTCAACCCTGCAATATAAGCCTCGCAAACCGCAGATTCTTTCCCTTCCAGACAAACGCTGTAATCTGTCTCTGCTGCAAACGCCACAGCAGAGAAAAGCAGCCCGCTAGTAACTAATGTTATTGAGCTTTTTATCATCGTCTTCTCCTTCAGCAGCAGTCCTTGGTAGCGACATATTCAGTACGATGTATCCGATGACAGCAGAGAGTGTTGAACCAATCAGGATTCCCAAGCGGGAGTACGTCATGAATTCTTCACTCAGCCAACAAAGGCCAGAGATGAAATGAATATCGACATAGTAAAGCCGATACCACACAGCAGGGATACTGAGAAAATATGGCGCTTGGTAATCCCGTCCGGCAGCGTGGCAATCCCCATCTTCACTGACAGCCAACTAAAGAAGAACACACCAATCGGTTTACCGATTAACAGTCCCAGCGCTATACCCAGCGGCAAGGTATCAGTCAGGTTTGAAAGGGAGACACCTTCCAGTGAAATACCGGCATTGGCAAACGCAAATATCGGCAAAATCAGGAACGCAACATAGGGGTGCAGCATGTGCTCCAGCTTTTTAAGCGGAGACTTACCGGTTTTTCCATCAGTACCGCGAAGGGGAATCGCAAAGCCAAGCACCACACCAGCCAACGTTGCGTGAACGCCTGATTTCAGCACCGACACCCAGAGAACAATGCCCACCAGCAAATACCAATTCAGGTTGGTGACATTCCGACTGTTCATGAAGAAAAGAAGCGCTGTCGCTGCAAAGGCAATGGTGAGCGCCGTGACCGAAAGGTCGCTGCTGTAAAACAGTGCAATGATGACGATAACACCCAGGTCATCAATGATCGCCAGTGCAAGGAGGAAAACCTTGAGCGCAACAGGAACCCGGTTACCCAACAGCGCCATTACACCCAGTGCAAAGGCAATATCGGTAGCTGCCGGAATCGCCCATCCCACTCTGGCAACATCGTCAGAAAAATTGAAAAACAGGTAAACCAGCGCAGGGACAATCATGCCACCCAGTGCCGCGACAGCTGGGAAAATCGCTTTTTCCTTGGTGTTGAGCGCACCTTCAATCAACTCGCGCTTTACTTCAAGGCCGATAACCAGAAAGAAGATGACCATCAGGCCGTCATTGATCCAATGTGCTACTGACAGTCCGAGCACATATGTGTGGAGTGTCGACTCATACACGCCCTGTAGCGGCGAGTTAGCAATCAGCATTGCCAGCGCTGCCGCGATAATAAGAACGATACCGCCAGCAGATTCCAGCTTCAGAAACTGGCGAATTGCATCAGTCATAAAAAGGAAACTCCTTCAAAAATATCCTTCATTAAGTGTAGCCAGCGAAATTACCAATATAAAAATCGGTTGTGCTGACCATTTAATTCGGAATTTCCGAAACCAGAGTTCTTTCACAGTGATTTTTTGCGTTGCGAATTGCATTATCACAGGCAAAAAATCTACCAATAAGAAACCAGATTCATCCGAACAACCCTATATGCAACCTCGTAGATACTTTTAGGCTCAATACCAATATATAGACTACTACGTAACCAATATTCGATCTGAATCGACTATTTAATAGTCACTTAAGCAATTATTTCTTCTGTGACACTGTGTGTCATATTTCTGAAATATTAGCTTCCTAACATTCGCCTCGTTGACACAAAACCGACATATTTCTGTCACGGAGCAAATTCATGACTACCCAAACTTCAACGGCTACTGCCCCAGTTTCTATCTCTAACAACTGGGTTCGTTGGGCAGGCCTTGTTGCAATGCTTTACCTTCTGCTGGTTGCAGTATCTATGGTAGGCAGCGGCTTCAAATGGGCTGTTGGTGAGCAAGCGAAAGAACTGTTTGCATTCGCGTCTCATCCGTTGCTGGTCTGATGATTGGTATCGTTGCCACTGCACTGATCCAGTCTTCAAGTACCGTTACCTCTATTATTGTAGGTCTGGTAGCCGGCGGACTTCCTGTAGAAACCGCTATTCCAATGGTGATGGGTGCCAACATTGGTACAACTGTAACCAATACACTGGTCAGCATGGGCCATGCACGCTGCAAGGATGAATTCCGCCGCGCGTTCACCTGTGCAACCGTACACGATTTCTTTAACCTCATTGCAGTGGCTATCTTCCTGCCACTGGAAATGATGTTTGGCCTGTTGGACAAGATCTCTGCATGGCTGGTTGCCCCTCTGATGTTTGACGGCAGCCTGAGCATGAAAGGTCTGGACTTCATGGGTCCACTGACAAAGCCGGTTGTTAGCGGCACCAAAGACGTATTGTCAGTCCTGCCTGGCAACTGGGGCGGCGCTGCACTGATTGTTCTGGGTATCGGCCTTATCTTCCTCTCTATCACGCTGATGGGATCGCTGATGCGCGCTCTGATGGTAGGACGTGCGAAGGAAATGCTGCACAAGGCGATTGGCCGCGGCCCAATCCACGGCATTATGTCTGGCACACTGGTTACTATCCTGGTTCAGTCTTCTTCAACGACCACTAGCCTGATGGTTCCACTGGTTGGCACCAACGTGCTGAAAGTACGCGACGTTTACCCGTTCACACTGGGTGCAAACATCGGTACCTGTATCACTGCACTGCTGGCTGCCACCGCAGTGACTGGCTCAAACGCAGTGTTCGCGCTGCAGATTGCACTGGTACACCTGACCTTCAACATTTTGGCTACCCTGCTTATCTTTGGTATTCCGTTCATGCGTGAACTGCCTTTGAAGTGTGCAGAAATGTTGGGTAATGCGGCAGCAAAATCCAAGCTGGCTGTGGTTGCTACCTGGGTCTGGTATTTATCATCATGCCGACTGTAGTCCTGCTGATTACCCAGTAAAGCCAACCAAACTGTCAACAGAGCGCCCGCAACATGCGGGCGTTTTGATCCAGCAACCTGAACAGACAAAAAACAGGTAACCATCTGATACAAATAAGCCGGGGTGAACCCCGGCTTATGTCATCCAAACAGGCGAGACAATAACGCTTAGATTGCGATCGGCGCTTTGATGGTTTCTGCCGGGTCGTAACCTGCAATCTCGAAGTCTTCGAGTTTGTAATCAAAGATTGAGTCCGGCTTACGCTTGATGACCAGTTTTGGCAATTCACGAGGCTCACGCTTCAGTTGCTCAAATACGATGTCATCTGTCAGGTGGTTGTGGTAAAGGTGAACGTCACCAAAGGTATGGACGAAATCACCGACGTCCAAACCGCACTGCTGGGCGATCATATGGGTAAACAGCGCGTAGCTTGCGATGTTAAACGGCACGCCCAGGAAGTAATCGGCGCTGCGCTGGTACAACTGGCAGGACAACTTACCATCAGCAACATAGAACTGGAACAGACAATGGCAAGGCGCCAGAGCCATCCGGCCCTCTTCCACGTTGGCCTGTGGGGAAATGCTCTCATCCGGCAAGTCAGCCGGGTTCCAGGCTGTAATAATATGGCGGCGGGAATTTGGTTTGGTTTTGATTTGTTCAATCAACTGGCTGATCTGGTCCACTGTAGAACCATCCGGGCATGCCCAGGAACGCCATTGCGCACCATACACCGGGCCAAGATCACCACTTTCTGTCGCCCACTCATCCCAAATAGAAACACGGTTATCCTGCAGATACTTGATATTGGTGTCGCCATTTAAAAACCACAGCAACTCGTGGATGATTGCACGGGTGTAGAGTTTCTTAGTGGTCAACAGGGGGAAGCCTTCACTGAGGTCAAACCGCATCTGACGGCCAAATACAGAACGGGTGCCCACACCGGTACGGTCGCCACGGTCACTGCCGTTTTCGACGATATCCTGCATCAAGTCCAGGTATTGTTTCATCTCACGAATTCCATCTATAAAAAATGCGCCAAATAAGGCGCACTTTAACATAAATCTTAGAAGAGACCGAAGCCGTCAGTTCTGTACCTTCTGCGGCTGGCGATACGCCCACACCATCATGCCAAGGCCAATTACAATCATTGGCGTCGACAGGATTTGTCCCATACTGATCCAGTTTTCGAACAGGCCAAGCTGGGCGTCAGGTTGACGCACAAATTCCACCAGGAAACGGAAGGTACCGTATCCCAGCAGGAATAAACCGGAGACAGCACCCGCTGGGCGCGGCTTTTTGATAAACCAGTTCAGAATCAGGAACAGGACAACGCCTTCAAGAATAAATTCGTAAAGCTGTGATGGGTGGCGAGGGTAAGGGCCACCAGATGGGAAAATCATCGCCCACGGCACGTCTGTTACCCGGCCCCACAGCTCGCCGTTGATGAAGTTACCCAGACGCCCGGCACCGAGGCCAAATGGCACCAAAGGTGCAATAAAGTCAGAAACAGTGAAGAATGTCCGGTTTGTTTTACGTGCAAACCAGAACATCGCCGTAATCACCCCCAGCAAACCGCCGTGGAATGACATCCCCCCGGTCCAGATTTTGAAGAGGTAGAGCGGATCGTGAATAAAAGTATCGAACTGATAAAACAGTACATAGCCAATGCGGCCGCCCAGAACCACACCCATAAAGCCGGCAAACAGGAGATCACCCACTTCATCTTTGGTCCAGCCACTGCCTGCTTTTCTGCCCGCCGGTTAGCCAGCCACATGGCAAAAAGGAAACCGACCAGATACATCAGGCCATACCAACGCACAGCCAAAGGCCCAATCTGTACCAGAATAGGATTAATTTGTGGAAATGTCAGAAATCCTTCTGTCATGGATCCAAACCTCGTTTAAAACAGCATTTCGATGCTGACGATCATTAAAAACAGGGCAAATATCTTTTTTACCCAGTGTGTAGGGAGTTTGATTGCCAAATGGACGCCAAGTTTCGTCGCCATGACAGAAGTCAGGATAATTCCCAACAGCGCCGGCAGGTAAACATAACCAAAGCTCCACGCAGGCAGCACCTGTTCACTGTGAAGACCCAGAATAATAAAGCCCGTCATTGCAGAAACTGACAATACCGCACCTGACAACGATGAGCAGCCAATTGCCTGACGCATGGGCACGCCATGGTAACTCAAATAAGGAACCGTAAGCGCACCACCGCCAATTCCGGCCAGGCTGGCAATCATGCCAATAAACCCTCCGGCCGCGGCTTGCCCGATTGCACTCGGTAACGGGCGCTGGCGCTGAACCCTCAATGATACCAGCATCTGAAGTGCCAGTATCAACACGATTCCTCCGAAAATTCGCGGCAACCAGGCTGTAGGCAGCAGATCAGCCAGGGCACTGCCGCACAGTCCGCCAATCAACACCCCCGGCACCAGGGAGCGGACAACGCTGAAACTGACATTTCCTCTTTTGTAGTGGTTCCGTGCCGATGCAGCCGAGGTCATCACAATGCTTGCCAGGGAGGTTGCAAGCGCCATAGGCATGACCAGTTGAGGCTCGATACCGGCATCCGGCAGCAGCAGGTGTAATGCAGGAACGACAATAAGGCCACCACCAATACCCAACAGGCCGGCAAGCACACCGACGATGCCCCCAAGTACAAGGCACTGGAGAAAGAGAAAAACTACAGCTTCAGACATGTGTATTATCCGGTCCGTGCACCAGCCCGGACAAAGCCTGACAATGTGTGGCGGTTGAAGAAAGAAACCAGAAGGGCTCGAATGTCTCCCGGTGAGTCGCATTGCATAATATCAGAAACCACTGCATTTACATCCTCAAGGCTCAGGTGCCTGAGGATAAACTTAATTCTGGCAACACTGCGGGTGTTCATACTCAGCGCACGGTATCCAAGCCCGGTCAGTACCACTGAGCCCATTGGATCTCCCGCTAACTCACCACACACGCAGACCGGCATCCCCTGCCTTGACGCCATTTGCTGAACAGTCTGAAGGGCGGATAAGACAGCCGGATGAAAGGAATCATACACATCAGCGACGCGGGCATTGTTGCGATCCACCGCCAAAAGATACTGAGTGAGGTCATTGGTGCCCACAGAAAGGAAATCTGCCAGCGGTTTAACGCGGTCAAGCTGATAAACGATAGAAGGGACTTCGACCATGATACCGATTCTCGGCCGTTTAAGAGTTTTGCCCTGCCCTTCAACCAACTCGGAGACCTCATCAAACGCCCGGTCAATCAGCGCCCGGGCTTCTCGCAGCTCCCCGATACCGGAGATCATCGGCAACAAAATATCGAGGTTATCGAGCCCAACACTGGCTCGAAGCATCGCCCGGATTTGAATAAGAAAAATCTCAGGGTGATCCAACGTGAACCGGATACCCCGCCATCCAAGAAACGGATTGTCCTCTTCAATCGCAAGGTAAGGCAGGGGTTTATCACCACCGATATCCAATGTCCGCATTACCACCGGTTTGCCTTGGTACGTTTCCAGGATGCTGCGGTAATGGTGAGTCTGTTCATCTTCAGACGGAAAACTGCGCTGTAAAAGAAACGGCACTTCCGTGCGGTAAAGGCCTACGCCGTCAACACCATCGTTAATGGCAATGCTGCTGTCAGCGCTCAGTCCGGCGTTGAGATGTACTTCAATGGCAGTACCGTCAGAGGTACGGGTTTTCCCTGCCAGGGTCTTTTCCACCTGGGAGGTCAGTGTATCTTCTTCGCGCTGCAATTCCTCGTATTCGGCTACCACATGGGCATTGGGTTTTATCAACAACTGGCCGCTGTATGCATCAAGCACAGCCTGTTGTCCCATCACCATATTGGGGCGAAATTCCACCCCCATTACCGACGGAATGCCCAAAGCCCGGGCGAGAATAGCAGCATGAGAATTAACGGCGCCTTCCTGAGCGACAATGCCTGCCAGCTTGTCCCGGGGAATGGAGGCCAGCATGGCTGCATTAATTTCACGTGCCGCAAGGATAACAGGCTCATTCAAATCGAGCTGGTCGTAGTGCTTCTCATCCAGGAAATAGATCAGACGCTGCCCCAACTCACGGATATCTGACGCCCGCTCTTTCAGGTAATCATCTTCCATCCGGGCAAACTGGCGGGCAAAAGTTTCGACAGTATCCCGCACAGCCCATTCAGCTGTCGACCTGCTGTCTACCTTGGCATCAAGCTCTTTGCGAAGAAGTGGATCATGTAAAAGGTGTGAAAACAGTTCGAATATCGCCAGCGTATCTTGCTGGAGATCCGAGTCAAACCGTTTACGAAGCTGGCGAAACTCAGCGCTGGCCTTTTCTATCGCCGCCTCCAGCCTGTCCCGCTCGCTGGCAATATTCAGGCAACTGGAAGGCGCAACATCCTCAAGTTTTGGCTGGGAGTTATCACACCATACACGTGCAATGGCGATACCCGGTGATGCAGGTGCCCCTTTAAGTTGAAGGCTTTGCCCCTGTTTGTCCGGCCAAAGCCCCTGCGCTCGGGCATGCGCCAGTACCATGGCAAGCTGTGCTGCAAGGGTGACAAGAAACGACTCTTCCCCTTCATCAAACTGACGGGCAACACGCTGCTGGACAACCAGCACTCCGAGAATTTCCTTGCGGTAAATAATCGGCGCACCAAGAAAGGAACAAAAATTATCCTCGCCAATATCAGGGAAGTGTTTAAAAGACTCGTGCAAACTGGCGTTGGCGACATTCACCAGCTCAGCCGGCGGGCGATAAGGCCAACAAGGCCTTCATCAAACCCAAGGGATATATGTTCAGAGGTGTCCAACCCTTGACTGGCCATCAGGGTCAGGCGTTGATTGCTCTGGTCAGAGATATAAACAGAGCAACATTCCGTTGTCATTGCCACACAGGTGCGGTTAACCAAAGTACCAGTGCATCCATCAGCGTTGATGAAGATGCGACGCTCTGTACTATGTCCCGCAGCTCTGTGAGCATCTAACCATTCCTTTTCGCTTTCCTTCGTGCTTTTCGCTCACGGAAAGGCATAGCCAACGGGGCGAATTCCTTCATAGCCCTCCGGTAAACCTCCCGCTTGAAAGACACAACCTGACGAACCGGGTACCAATAACTTACCCATCGCCATCCATCAAATTCAGGTGTTCCGCCACGCTGCATGTTCACACGCGACTCATCACACTCCAGACGCAGCAGAAACCATTTCTGCTTTTGCCCGATACAGACAGGCTTCGAGTCCCAACGTACCAGACGCTTTGGTAACTTATAACGCAGCCAATGACGGCTGGTTGCCAGTATTCTTACATCCTTTTTTGTCAATCCGACTTCTTCGTACAGTTCCCGGAACATGGCTTCTTCCGGAGTTTCTCCTTCATCGATTCCGCCTTGCGGGAACTGCCAGGAATGTTGTCCGTATCTTCTTGCCCAAAGCACCTGACCGTGGCTGTTACATATCACTATCCCAACATTGGGACGGTAACCGTCGCCATCAATCACAGGACGCCCTCAATAAAATTAGTTATTAACACTGATTTTTTCACAGATCAGCGGGAATGGTAAACTGCGATTGCCTACTTACTTCATATTTTCGTCGTATAGTTGAGAGTTTTTGGATAAGCCAACCTCTCGCAAGAAGTTATAAACACAAAGATGAGACATAGAGCACATTTATTCACTCTTTCTGTGGATAGATTTGTGAAGAACCTATCCAACCTTTACTGAAGTCTTTGTTTTTCAGTCTTTCCTCGTGCCTCCAACACAACCAAATTCAGATAAATACCCTTATTATTCAATATTATAAACGATTTATCGCGGATTTTTTTAAACATGCATTTTTACCACTCAGTGAGAAAAATTCAGATCGGTCAAAGATCCACCACATCATACTTTGTCCACACAGGTTGTTTACTTTTACGTCACAGCTCCAGTTTCATCACCATTTCACACACTTACACACCTGTATATAGATACATATCCTTATATCGGTGACACTCTATCCAATATTGCTGTGGATAACTTTGTGAAAGATCCGAGATAAAACCTGTATGCCATTGCATAAATTCCAAACCAGACAGTAAGGTGGCGATTTAATCCTTAAATATCAATCGATTAAGATTATTCACAAAATAAACCCTCGGCTTGGACCGAGAGCTGTACAAAGATCGTACAGCACCTGTCAAAGATCATTCTTTCACTCCAATCACCACGCAATTTGGTATGATTTCTGTCGTTTATTTGTATTGAGACGTCCATGAACAGACCACAGTCAGAACAGGAACTGCTCCAACGGGCATTAATGATGGCCGGTTTGACGTTGGGTGAACTGGCTGCACAAATTGGCGTTAACTGCCCGGAAAACCTGCAAAGGGACAAAGGCTGGGTTGGCCAGCTATTTGAAGTCTTCCTTGGTGCGACAGCCGGAAGTAAACCCACTCAGGATTTCGAAGAACTAGGGTCGAGTTGAAAAGCATCCCGGTTGGACATGATGGCAGGCCACTGGAAACCACCTTCGTTTCCGTTGCCCCCCTGACCGGTATCCGGGGTCTTCGTTGGGAAAACAGTCATGTGCGTAACAAGCTCTCACGCGTACTGTGGATCCCTGTCGAGGGAGAGCGGGAAATCCCGGTTTGCGACCGGCACGTCGGCATGCCAATGCTTTGGTCCCCGTCTCCGGAAGAGGAAGCACAGCTCCGCAACGACTGGGAAGAGTTACTGGATCTTGTCTCACTGGGAAAAATTGAGAGTATCACCGCGCGCCACGGGGAATACTTGCAGATGCGTCCAAAAGCAGCCAATGGCCGTGTTTTGACCGATGCATTTGGGGAAAACGGGCAGCCTATCCGCACACTGCCCCGGGGTTTTTACCTGCGTAAATCCTTCACTGAACAGTTGTTGAGGCGTTACTACGCCTGACCGCCCAGGCTTATTGTCATATCTTCCCGACAGCTTGGGCCCTCCCCCGGGCCAAACTCGTCGTAAGGGTCAGTAAGCCGGAGGGTTACCGTTTCGAAACCAAACTTTCTAAGCAGTTCCCCGGCCTGATCGACGGTATCAAAGTGCATCACTTCCCCGCTGTCTGAGCGAAGAATTTCAAGCTGATGCTTCACCTTCACCTCTACCATATACTGAGACTGCCGGCATGGCTGACAAGAAAACAACCTGGCATCGGGCTTCATGGGCTTTTAACCAGAGCTTTAACTGCTTCAACTTCATCCTGCTTACCTCTTTTCACTCCTTGAATTATCAGTTTATACCAATTGGGTTATTTCGTTGTTCATAGTTATCAGTAGAGAAACGATTCAATAACCGGTTCGAGTCACTGATACCCACGGCATAACGACAACCCGGATGCAGATAATTTCCACACGCCAAATAACAGCAAAAATGTATTCCTGTAGGGACAATAAACATGCCAGGAGTCTTGATTCGCATCCATTTACATATAAGTATCTAAGGGAAGCGCTGGAAATCATTATCCGGTTACGACGGAATCTCGCTAATTTCCCCGGGTACAAGGAGCGACAATGCAATACAGGACAATCCCACATACTTCTTTGGAAGTAAGCCGAATTTGCCTTGGCACAATGACATTCGGTGAGCAGAACACCGAGCAGGAAGCACACTCACAACTCGACTTCGCGTTAGAGCAGGGCGTCAATTTTATCGACACGGCGGAGATGTACCCGGTTCCCCCTTCCCCCGACACGCAAGGCAGGACAGAGGCGTTTATTGGCAGCTGGCTGGCGAAATCCGGACAGCGTGACAAGATTGTGCTCGCCACCAAGGTTACCGGCCCACGCTCATTACCCTATATTCGCCCAGATATGGCACTGGATCGGCGCAACATTCATGATGCAGTCAACAGCAGCCTGGAGCGCCTCCAAACTGACTACATCGATCTCTACCAGGTTCATTGGCCACAAAGGCAGGTCAATAACTTCGGAAAACTGAATTACGGCCACTGTGATGACAACAGTGGTGTCAGCCTGCTTGATACACTGGATGCACTGGCAGAATTGGTCAGGGCCGGAAAGATCCGTTACATCGGCGTCTCCAACGAAACGCCGTGGGGCGTGATGAGTTACCTCCACCTTGCGGAAAAACATAACCTGCCCCGGATTGCCACGATCCAGAACCCTTACAACCTGCTTAACCGCAGCTTTGAAGTCGGTTTGTCGGAAATCAGCCACCTGGAGGGCGTGGAGTTGCTGGCTTATTCGCCGCTTGCGTTTGGTACCCTGAGTGGGAAATATCTCAATAACAACTGGCCGTCTGATGCCCGATGCACCTTGCACAAACGTTTCTCCCGATATTTCACCGAAGCGGGAAAACTGGCGACAGAAGCTTACGTCAATATTGCGCAAAAACATGGCCTTGATCCGGCCCAGATGGCACTGGCCTTTGTAAACCAACAAGGATTCGTCGCCTCAAACATTGTTGGTGCGACAAACCTGAAACAGCTTGAAAGCAATATCGCCAGTGTCGACATCTCTCTTTCTGATGAAATACTCGATGAAATTAACAGCGTCGCGGTGCTTTATTCCAACCCCTGCCCGTGAACCTGCCCGACTTTTCCAGCAAAAACGAAAAAGCCCCGGCAAACCGGGGCTCAATCTACGTCAGGTTTCTCGAATAAAGCCTTTTGCGAATTCGTGCCACCTCGCGCTTAGCTTTCATTTGCGGTGAGGTAGAGCCAATCGCGTAGCCGTCCGAATCAAAGCCAATATCGCGCAACAGGTGCTCTGATAACGGGGGGCCTACATACCTGATACGCCGGTGCGCTTTTCTCCACAGACGCTCTTCGCGGGCCAAATCCAAACGTACTAAAACCACTGCGAGGCGGATATAAACAGAACGAGACATCTTTTGCTCTCCTATGTTGTTGATTTAGGAGGCTGGGATGACAGTACCGGTTTGACGTTATGGGGAAATTTCAGACGTTAACCCCTGCGGCACAATCATCCGCAGCCGGGTTAACGGATACGGATCTACTGCGATTTATCTCCGGTGAAGAACCGGGAGATCGGATGTCGACATGCTGCAAATGCACTAAATAGCGTTGTCATGTCGCACCTCCGTGGCAATAGATCCTGTGGGTTAATCAGTTGTTAACTTACACACCTCGGAAAGATAACTCAAGGGAATGTTTTATTCCAAATTCATTTCAGAGCGGAATAGCGAAAATAAGAATCAAGACAGCATCATCCAATCATTCATCCACTTTGTTTGTAATGAAATCAGTTTATTTTCTGGTCTTATCAGTAAGATAAGCAACCAATGTCCTGGCACCCTTACCCAACGGCTGGCTTCGCAGCCAAATAATATCGATGGCTTGTATCCATGCGCCGGGTTCAGCATCAAAAGGAAGCTCAACTAACTCCCCGGATTTAATCCCTTCTCTGACCATATGTTCTGGCAGCGCCACCCAGCCCACTCCCGCTTTTGCCAACATCAACGCAGATGGGGCGTTTTCCGTCAGCCATACGGTATCAGCAAGCCTGTCGGAATAATTGCCCCGAAAATAAACCGGGACATCACCACTGGTAACAATAATCTGGGTATGAGACGCGTAAGTATCCAGAGAGAAACTGTTCATTGAAGACATAGGGTGGGATGCACCACATACCAGACACAGCGGTACAGAGGAGTAGTTAACAAAGGCAAATTCCGGTGGTGGCAACATCCGCTGTCCGGAAATGGCCAGTTGCGCCCTGCCACTTTCCAAAAGACGCAGAATACGGTCGGCCCCGGCAGACAGGATTTCAATTTCCAGCAATGGAAAGCTTTGCTGGAGCTGACGGAAAACCCGGGCAAGAGAGTTGGTCATCACCATAGATTCAATAGCAATGGTCAGCCGGGGTTCGAGGGTGTCATGCAGTTCACTGGCGTGCGCCACCAGCCGGTCACTTTCGATAAGGACCCGCCGCGCCCGTGCCAGCATCGCTTCCCCGTCAGCCGTCAACACCGGATAGCGCCCGCTTCGGTCAAACAATTGCAGATCAAGATCCGCTTCAAGGTTGGCAACAGCGGTGCTGATAACTGACTGAACTTTGCCTAACTTTCTCGCCGCGGCGGAAAAAGATCCGTTGTCTACCGTCGCAACAAAGGCAGAAATCTGCTCCAGAGAGATACTCATATGTATCGGTTTTATAGATAGGTAATGACTTTATTTTATCTATATAAGGAATAGAATTGCAGACCAATTTCGCTGGAGAATAAAAAATGAGATCACGTCTGGATCGTATTCGCCACGCAGTAGGGTTCGAGGTGATCGGTCTGCTGCTGATTGTCAGTGTCATGAGCCAGTTCGGCTACAACGCCGGACATGTCGGTGCAATGGGGGTTTTCTTTTCTGTTATCGCCACGGTGTGGAATTATGTCTACAACGTCGCCTTCGATAAGATGATGGAAAAACGCTACGGGCATACCCGCAAAACAACCGGACTTCGCATTATTCACGCAATCATTTTTGAGTTCGGGTTGTTGTGGGTAACAGTACCGGTTATCGCCTGGGTGCTGAAAATGACGCTCTGGGAAGCATTCCTGATGGACATCGGCCTGGTGTTGTTTTACCTGGTGTACGCCTATGTCTACAACCTGGCTTACGACCACATATTCCCGGTTCCGGAAAGCAACACAGCTACCGCACATTGATACAAAAACACCCGCATGCTGCGGGTGTTTTTCTTTTAGGAACCGTCCTGATTCTAGCGATAACTTCTGGGTGCCGGGATCAGGTTATGTTTATTGAGAAGCCGGTACATGGTCGCACGGGACACGCCAAGTTCCTTCGCTGCAGCGGAAACCTGCCCGTTATTGTTCTCCAGCACGGACAGCAACGCATCACGCTCTGACTCCTCACGGATCCGGCGAAGGCTCTGGCGGTAATCGCCGTTACGCGGCAGATCCAGGTGCTCGGCCTCGATCACCAGGTTATCGGCCAGCAAAACCGCTCGCTTGACCTGGTTAATCAACTCGCGAACGTTCCCCGGCCAGGTGTAACTTGCCAGCACTTTCTTGGCATCGTCCGAGAACGTGCGGGCCTGTGTATTGTACTGGCGGGCAAACTTCACCAGGAAATGCTCAGCCAGCTCACAGATATCATTGCCGCGCTCACGCAGTGACGGCACTGCAATATGCAGTACATTTAGCCGGTAGTAGAGATCTTCTCGGAATTGCCCTTCTGCGACCGCTCTTTCAAGATCCGTATTACAGGAAGCGATTACCCGGACATCAACTTCGCGGCTGTACCTGTCGTCCCCGACACCTTCCTGGAGGAAGTGGAGCAACTTAGCCTGGAGTGCAGCTGGCATATCCCCGATTTCATCGAGCATAATTGAGCGCGGTGTGCTTCCCGCAGTTTACCCTCAGACTGTTCGTCGCCGAACAGTTCCACCTCGAGCTCTTTTTCCGGCAATGCACTGCATTTCACCGCAATAAAAGGTCCTTTAGCCCGAATAGATGTCTGGTGGATAGCCATACCAACCAATTCTTTACCGGTTCCACTTTCGCCGCTGATAAGTACAGATACATCGGTTGATGCAACGCGCCGAACCTGATCACGGAGTTTCTTCATGGCTTGTGAGGCGCCATAAAGACCCATATCACTGTGATCGCCCAGTTGTGGCCAGACACGGCGCTCAAGGTTGAGCATACCAAGCTGGTGCCCGATGGTGCTTAGCAACTGAGAATTAGGGACTGGAGAGGTAAAGTAATCGATACAGAAACTGACGATGAACTGGCAGATAGCGTCATTTCGAAGTTGATCGTCGCGGATGAGTGCCATCCAACGAACTTGCTTGTTACGGTTCACAAGAGAAGCAACACCGTTAAGACTGAAGTCATCGTGGCTTAAATCCACGATGCCGATGCAGGGACCGATTTCCTGTAACAGCGATTGAGCTGCACGAAGATCATAACAGCGATGGCAACGCCAACCGGTCTGTTCCAGCATCGCAATCCATGGTTCATATGTACCGCCCACAACTACCAATGAACCAGGTGCTGAATCCATTCTTGATTGCATACCCATAACGCCTGCCTATTTTTTTATTGATTAAAAATTGAGACTGATGTTGATAATTGCGTTAATAAGTATAAAAGATGTGCATGCTGGTGGTTCTCAAAATTGAGACCCTGCCGTCAGGTGAGACAGCGCTTAGGCGGCATATGCAACCAGTTAAAGAATAATCTTTTATTTATCAAACCGATAAATCGCAATTCTCAGTATTGATATATATATTATTTTTTATTTAAAGAAAACATACATAGCGACTGTTAATAAATTAATGGCATTAGTGCCAAAATTTTTATTCAGCCGTCGTGCAAACAGTCTAATAATTGAAACAAAAAAGGCTGCTTTTTAAGCAGCCTTTGAAACGGTTTTAAGACGGTTAAAACACACTCAGTGCGAATTAGCCGTTTTGTGGACGCATTGCAGGGAACAGAATAACGTCACGAATGGTGTGCGTGTTGGTAAACAGCATCACCAGACGGTCAATACCGATACCCTGTCCAGCTGTTGGTGGCAGGCCGTGCTCCAGTGCAGTGATATAGTCTGCATCGTAGAACATGGCTTCGTCATCACCGGCATCTTTCGCAGCAACCTGTGCCTTGAAGCGTGCATCCTGGTCTTCCGCATCGTTAAGCTCTGAGAAACCGTTCGCTACTTCACGGCCGCCGATGAAGAATTCAAAGCGGTCAGTATGAATGGGTTTTCGTCGTTACGGCGCGCAAGCGGTGAAATATCCGCTGGGTATTCAGTAATGAAAGTAGGCTGAATCAGTTTAGGTTCAGCGGTTTCACCGAAGATTTCTTCCAGCAGCTGACCACAGGTCCAGAAGCTTTCAACGTCAATGTGCAGGCTCTTGGCAATAGACACCATAAGGTCGCGATCTTTAACGCCTTCATAGGTCAGCGCCTGGATGTCAGCGTGTTCCGGGTTGTAGTGTTTAATTGCATCCAGCATGCTCATACGCGCATATGGGCCGCCGAAGTTCACTTCTACATCACCGTATGGCAGGACATCTGAACCCAGCACTTCGCGGGCAACCTGGCTCAGCATTTCTTCAGTCAGGTCCATCAGGTCACGGTAGTCAGCGTACGCCATATAGAATTCCATCATGGTGAATTCTGGGTTGTGGCGTGGAGACAGACCTTCGTTACGGAAGTTACGGTTAATTTCGAACACGCGCTCAAAACCACCTACTACCAGACGCTTGAGGTAAAGCTCAGGCGCGATACGCAGGTACATGTCGATGTCCAGCGCATTGTGGTGAGTGATGAACGGACGCGCAGAAGCACCACCAGGGATAACCTGCATCATTGGGGTTTCCACTTCCATGAAACCTTTGGTGGTCATGAAGTTACGGATACCCTGAACCACTTTAGAGCGAACCATAAAGGCGTTGCGTGATTCTTCGTTTACGATCAGGTCAACGTAACGCTGGCGGTAACGTTGTTCCTGGTCAGTCAGACCGTGGAATTTTTCTGGCAGCGGACGCAGTGACTTGGTCAGCAGTTCATAGCTTTCCATATTCACATACAGGTCGCCTTTGCCTGATTTGTGCAGCGAACCGGACACACCAATGATGTCGCCGATGTCCAGACCCATGTAGCGGTCTTTAATGTCGTTCTGGGCAGCTTTGTCAGCGTATGCCTGGATGCGGCCTGATACATCCTGAATGACCAGGAATGGACCACGCTTAGCCATGATACGGCCTGCAACGGTAACGTGTTGGGCCAGCTCTTCCAGTTCTTCCTTGGTTTTCTCACCGAAAGCCGCCTGCAGATCTGCTGCCATGCTGTCACGGCGGAAATCGTTAGGGTGGCCATTCGCCTTACAGCCCTGGCGAATATGGTTGAGTTTGGCTCGACGTTCAGCAATCAGCTTGTTTTCGTCTTGTAACTGGTCAGTCATAGTGAACCCTTAATGTCGCAATTCGCTTATTACAAACCTGACTTCAGGCTTGCTTCAATAAATCGGTCAAGATCACCGTCAAGCACTGCCTGAGTGTTGCGGGTCTCTACGCTGGTACGCAGGTCTTTAATGCGTGAGTCATCCAGTACGTAAGAACGGATCTGACTACCCCAGCCGATGTCAGACTTCGCGTCTTCATTGGCTTGTTTTTCCGCATTCTGCTTTTGCAGCTCAAATTCAAACAGCTTCGCACGCAGCTGTTTCATCGCCTGATCTTTGTTTTTGTGCTGGGAACGTTCGTTCTGGCACTGCACCACAATACCGGTTGGGTTGTGGGTAATACGTACCGCAGATTCAGTGGTGTTTACGTGCTGACCACCAGCGCCTGATGCGCGGTAAACGTCGATACGCAGATCGGAAGGGTTAATATCGATAGCGATATTGTCGTCAACTTCCGGATACACGAACGCAGACGAGAAAGAGGTGTGACGTCGGCCGCCTGAGTCAAACGGAGACTTACGTACCAGACGGTGTACACCTGATTCGGTACGCAGCCAGCCATAGGCATATTCACCCTGAACGCGAACAGTCGCAGACTTAAGGCCTGCCACTTCACCCGGAGACACTTCGATAACTTCTGTCTTGAAGCCTTTGTCTTCCGCCCAGCGAAGGTACATGCGCAACAGCATTGAGCACCAGTCTTGTGCTTCTGTACCGCCGGAGCCTGCCTGTAGATCCAGGTAACAGTCAGAGGAGTCGTGATCGCCAGAGAACATACGGCGGAACTCAAGCTGGCCCAGTTTTTCTGCCAGCACATCTAACTCAGGGGTGATTTCGTTGAAGGTTTCTTCGTCTTCCGCTTCGATGGCCAGTTCCAGCAGACCTTCGGCGTCATCTACGCCGCTGTCCAGCTCATCGATGGTTTTAACAACCGCTTCCAGTGCAGAACGCTCTCGGCCCAGCGCCTGTGCGCGCTCGGGGTCATTCCACACATCCGGTTGTTCCAGTTCGGCATTGACTTCTTCTAGACGCTCTTGCTTGGCGTCATAGTCAAAGATACCCCCTAAGAACGTCGGTGCGTCCTTTGATATCCGCAATACGGTTTTTGATCGGATTGATTTCGAACATGGTCACTCTTTTCTTGGCCGAATGAGATTTAACCGGAGGATTCTATCGAATTGTCGCTCTAATAAACAGAGTGTGATCAAGATAAGGGGGGATTTCTTGGCGGTTATATTTGCCCTGCCGATAACAGGGCAAAAAGCATGTGTCAGATAACAGGCTCAGATGGCGTCGAGGTGTTCCACCAGCAGTTGGACACTTCGGTTTCCTCTGAACTCGTTCACATCCAGCCGGTAGGCAAGTTGTACACGCTGCACAGACGGGTCCGGCCAGCGGCGAAGGTCCACGTTGAACGCGATACCGTCAATCATCGGCCCACCCATGACAGGTTCAAGCATCATTTTAAGGTGCTTCCCACCGACCAGTCGCTGTTGCAAAAGGCGAAACTCGCCGTCAAACAACGGCTCAGGAAAGCCCTGCCCCCACGGGCCGCCGCTTCGAAGCAGCTCGGCCGTTTCCAGGGTCATTTCCTGTGGCAACAATTCGCCATCTGAAAGCAAAACACCTTTTAAGGCTGCTTCATCGAGCACTTCACGCACCGCACCGTCAAACTCCCGGCAGAACCTTTCAAAATCTGCTTCTGCAATGGTCAGGCCGGCTGCCATCGCATGACCACCAAACTTCTTGATAAGGCCGGGGTTGCGGGTATCAACCAGATCCAAAGTATCGCGCATATGGAGCCCCTGGACTGAGCGGGCTGAACCTTTTATCTCACCATTTCCGGCATCAGCAAAGGCAATCACCGGACGGTGGAACTTTTCTTTGATGCGCGATGCCAGAATACCAATGACGCCCTGGTGCCAGTCGCGCTGGAAAAGCGCCAGTCCATAAGGCATTTCCATATCCGGGGAGAATTTCAGGCGCTCACAGATTGCCATCGCCTCTTCTTTCATCCCCTGCTCAATTTCCTTGCGAGTCTGGTTCAGTCCGTCAAGCTCTGAAGCCATTTGCCGCGCCGCCTGCAGGTTGTCACTCAGTAAAAGCTCAACGCCAAATGACATATCATCAAGACGCCCGGCTGCATTAATCCGTGGCCCAAGGGCAAAACCAAAATCGCTGGCAACAAGTTGTGCCGGGTTACGGTTTGCTACTTCGATCAGTGCAAGAATCCCCGGACGGCACTGCCCGGCCCGAATACGTTGCAAGCCTTGGTGGACAAGGATCCGGTTATTGTCATCAAGGGGCACCACGTCGGCAACGGTTCCCAGCGCCACCAAATCCAGCAATATGGCAAGGTTTGGCTCGGCAAGCCCTTTTTCTGCAAACCAACCTTTTCACGCAGGTGGGAGCGCAGTGCCAGCATCAGGTAAAACGCCACGCCTACACCGGCCAACGCTTTGGAAGGAAAACCGCAGTCTTCCAGATTGGGGTTAACAATGGCATCTGCAATCGGGAGCGAGCCGCCCGGCAGGTGGTGGTCTGTCACCACAACGGTCAAACCGGCTTTTTTCGCTGCCGCGACACCCTCAATGGATGACACGCCGTTGTCCACCGTCATGATCATTTCCGCGCCTTTGGCAATGGCTTGCTCTACCACCTCCGGGCTCAGGCCATAACCATCTTCAAACCGGTTGGGTACCAGGTAGTCACAGTTGGTGCAGCCAAGCATTTTCAATGCGGTGACAGAAAGCGCAGAGCTTGTTGCACCATCGGCATCAAAGTCTCCCACCACAATGATGCGTTTATTCTGCACCAGTGCGTCAGCAAGCAGGGAAACCGCTTCGTCTATGCCATGCAATTTATTGAAAGAGAGCAGGCGCTTGGCACTCCTGTCCATCACATCGTCCGTCGAAACACCCCGGTTGGCATAGATGCGCTGAAGCAGCGGCGGGATCTGAGAAGAAAACTGGGGGGTGCATTGTGGTGTACGGCGGCGGATTTCGATCATGATTCTCTTTTAACGCTGTAAAAAGTGCAGCCGAAGCTGCACTGGATTGGGAAAGTATAGTTTAACCCTGATGAGCCTGAAGGTACGCAGCAGGTCTTCCGGATCCTGATAGCCCGGCAGCATAGTACCGTCCTGCAATACAATTGCCGGGGTTCCACGCACGCCCATCTGCTGGCCTAGCTGGAAATGTTTGGCAACGATATCTGCGCACTTGCGGTTCTCTTCTTTGAATGAACCGGTCTTGGCTTCATCCATCGCCTTCGCCGGATCCGCTGCACACCAGATTGCGCTCATCTGTTCAAAGTTTGGCGCTTGCAAACCATAACGCGGGAATGCCAGATAACGCACTGTAATTCCAAGGTCGTTGTACGCTTTCATGTTTTTGTGCAGCTTCATGCAATAGCCGCAGGTGGTGTCAGTAAAGACAGTCACTACGTATTTCTCATCCTTGGCCGGATAGACAATCATTTCATCTTCCACTGCCTTGATGCGGTCAACGTTCAGAGTCTGGTTTTTTCTTCGGTCAGGTTGCGAGGTTCACCGCCGGTAGCTTCATACAAGTAGCCAGCCATAAAGTGCTTGCCATCCGGCGTGGCATAAAAAATACCACGGTCGGTGGTCACTTCCAGCAGACCGTCAACCGGTGACTTGGCAATTTCAGAAACAGTCAGTCCCAAAGGGGCAAATGTCTGTTTGATCGCCTGGTTATCTTCAGCAGCATGGGCGGTAAAAGCCGTAACCATCAGCAACAACGCTGACAGGCGCTTCAATTGCAGCATGTATTCATCCTTATTCATGGCTCGAGGGTTAACCTATAAAGACCCACTAAACCGAAAAAAAATCTCATTTCCCGAGCATTATGCACGAGGGTGGTGTTCGCCGTGAAGTTGCTTAAGCCTTTCGGTGGCAACATGGGTATAAATCTGGGTTGTAGACAGGTCACTGTGCCCCAGCAACATCTGTACGACACGCAAGTCGGCGCCATGGTTCAATAAATGGGTAGCAAATGCATGGCGCAATACGTGTGGCGACAGGGACTCGGTATCAATCCCCGCCTGCACGGCGTAAAACTTAATACGATGCCAAAAGGTTTGCCGGGTCATCTGACGGGCTCGGCGGCTCGGGAAAAATACGTCAGAGCTTTGCTCACCAAGCAGTTGCGGGCGGGCTTCCGACAGGTATTTTTCCAGCCACTCTATCGCTGTTTCCCCCATAGGGACCAACCGCTCCTTCCCTCCCTTACCGATTACCCGGACCAGCCCCTGGCGCAAGCTGACATTTTCCGTGGTCAGGCTGACAAGTTCGGTCACTCGGAGGCCAGTAGCATAAAGTAACTCCAACATTGCCTTGTCACGAAGCTCAAGCGGGTCTTCCACTATCGGCGCAGACAAAAGGTCATCAACCTGGGCTTCCGACAAGTCTTTCGGCAGGCGTTTTGGCAGTTTGGGACTGATTAATGTTGCACTGGGATCGGCCTCGGAGATCTTTTCCCGGAAAAAATACTGATATAACCGGCGGATGGCAGAGAGCATCCTTGCCCGGCTGGTCTGCTTATAGTCCTGCTCAGCCAGCCAGGATTGATAGCGCTGGAGGTCAGTGGTTTCCAGGTCCGTCAGGTTTTTGCCCTGCTCTTCAGCCCATCGGCATAATTTCATCAGGTCGGTACGGTATGAGGAAAGGGTGTTTTCAGACAGCCCGCGTTCCATCCACATCGCATCGAGAAAGCGCTCCAGCATTACACTGTTTTCATTGACGGTCATGGCTTTATTCGCAGTGGTGTATTGTCGTTGTTATCGTTAGTTTTCCCAAGAATACAGGAAATTTCCCCAAGGGTCGGGAAAGGATTTTTATTTCTCTCCCGCCAGTGGTTAGAATGGCGCAAAGTTCGTCACCGGACAGGACAAAAATAATGAAGATCGGCCTTTTTTACGGTTCAACCACCTGCTACACCGAGATGACCGCGGAGAAAATTCGCGACATCATGGGTGAAGACCTGGTTGATATATATAACATTAAAGAAACTCCCCTCTCCAAACTCAAAGAATACGAATTCCTGATTCTGGGTATCTCTACCTGGGACTTCGGTGAATTGCAGGAAGACTGGGAAGCAGTCTGGGAACAACTCGACGGCTTGTCTTTAGAAGATAAGGTGATCGCCCTGTATGGCCTTGGTGACCAAGAGGGTTATACCGAGTGGTACCTTGATGCTATGGGCCTTCTGCACGAGAAACTTCAGCCGGCAGGTGCGCGCTTTATCGGTTACTGGCCGAATGTCGGTTACCACTTCGAAGCCTCCAAAGCCCTGACCGCTGACAAATCCATGTTTGTTGGCCTGGCACTGGATGAAGACAGCAGTATGACCTGAGCGACGAACGTATCGCTACGTGGTGTGAGCAAGTTCTGACGGAATACCAGGCGCTACTCTGACTTTTACCGAACGACAAAAATGACAAAGCCCCTCAGTACGAGCAGTACGAGGGGCTTTGTTTTATCTGGACGACAGAAACACTCAGACAGTTTGAGCTTTCTGCTCGCGGTTACCACCGATAAAACTGGTCACCACCAAAGTGACCGCCATCGGCAGCAACCATGCCATACCGTATTCAAACAGCGGCAGGCTCTTCAGTGCAGACACGTTGATTCCCGCAACTTTCAGCGCATCAATCATGCTGAACAGGAAGGTCACCGCCAGTACTGCACGGTATGCCAGCTTAGGGTTAACCATAAAGCGGCGGACAAAGGTCAGGGCAATCAGGGCAATGGCAACCGGGTACAGGGCAAAGAGCACCGGTACAGAAACCGAAATCAGCTGATTTAGGCCGACATTTGCAACCACGCCACACGCTACCGAGAGGATAACTACCCAGTTACGGTAGCTGATCTTGGTCAGCGAGCTGAAGTAATCAGAACACGCAGAGATCAGGCCGATTACGGTGGTCAAACACGCCAGTACGATAATAACTGCCAGGATAACCAGGCCGATTGGGCCGAACAGCGCCTGAACATACACAGCCAGGATTTCACCGCCGTTCGCAGCACCTTCACCCAAACCAGTTGCAGTCGCACCCAGGTAGAACAGTGAGATGTAAACGAACGCCAGGCCAGCTGCGGCAATCACACCTGCATAAATCAGGTATTTGCAGGTAGTGCGTTCGTCAGAAATGCCTTTCTTGCGGATAACATCAACAATCAGCATGCCGAACATCAAGGCTGCGAAGGTATCCATGGTGTTGTAACCTTCCAGGAAACCCTTGGTAAACGCTTGAGTCAGGTAATCACCCTGCGCAGCACCGATAGAGCCTGAGGGGCAACAAACACGGCAATAGCGAGAACAGCCAGCGCAGCAAAAAGTGCCGGGGTAAGTACCTTGCCGATGGTATCAATCAGCTTGCCCTGTGAAAGGGAAAAGCCCATAGCAATGGCAAAGAACACCACAGAGAAAATCGTCAGCTCCAGTTGACCCGCGTTGGAAATGAATGGCTTAAAGCCCATTTCATAAGCAACAAGGCCGGCACGAGGTGCAGCAAACGCAGGACCGATAATAATAAAAATGAGTACGGCAATCAGTGTTGCTACAGAGGTTGGAAGGTCACGCGTCAGGCCACGCCAGCCGCCACCTGCTACCGCTACCGCCACAATACCTGTCAGTGGAAGGCCTACTGCTGTGAAAAGAAACCCGGTCATGGCGGAGAGAGAATGCTCACCGGCAAGCAGACCTGCTTGCGGTGGAAAAATGATGTTCCCCGCCCCGAGGAAGAACGCAAAGGTCATAAAACCCAACGCCCATATATCGCTTATCTTTAATTTCTGAGACACGATATCTACCCTACCTGTTGTGTTTGCAAATGGATGTTTTTGTTTTATTCAGGCGGCGGATATTAACAGGATATTCTGTTACCACTCACCTTTTATGCAGCATGATGACGAAGTTCTAATTATTAAGCAATAGAGGCAATAAAAAGCCGATAATATGCCATTAAAACCATAATGATCGGATTTTTTACCCAACACTAAATGATTATTTGAAAGATAGGGTTAAAAATTTAGGAAATTCAACAGATATAAAAAAGAATAATATATCACCAACAAACAACTACAGAATTACAATCAATCAACATCATAAAATCGACCAGTGAAGGGTTTATGAGCAAGCGGTTTAATTTCAAACAGTTTTCTGTCGACATGGGAAAATGCGGTATGCCGGTCAGTACAGACGGGGTGCTGCTTGGTGCCTGGGCTGACGCTTCCGGGTGCCACAATCTTCTGGATATCGGTTGTGGGACAGGGCTTTTGTCGCTGATGCTGGCCCAGCGCTTTCCCGGCACGAAAATATCAGCCATTGATATAGACAAAACGGCCGTTCAAACCACGCGGGATAACGCTCTGCAAAGCCTCTGGGCTGACCGGATTAACGTTCTGGCAATAGATGTGACAGCGTGGGAGCCGGAGCAGTATTTCGACCATATCGTCTGCAACCCGCCGTATTTCACATCCGGCATCCAGGCCAGTTCCGCACAACGTGCAACGGCACGACACCACGACGCCCTTAGCCACCTGGCGTTAGTTAATGCCATCGAAAAGCTGCTTTCTCCCGCAGGCTCAGCCAGTCTTATTCTTCCCGTATACGAAGGAGAAAACCTGATTGAGCTGGCTTCAGGCGCCGGGCTTACCTGCCGGCAAAAAGCCTTGGTCAAAAGCACACCTGCAAAACCGGCCTCCCGGTTGCTTATCAGGTTGCAAAAAGGAATGGCTGAAGATTTCCAGCCGGAAACCACTGAGCTGGTCATACAGGACAGCGGCAAATACACCCCGGAATTTATCGCTCTGACCCGGGATTTTTACCTGAAAATGTAACGGCTCTGCGCACCTTATATTGGGCAAAATGAAACCTGCACCTTGAGGGTGTTTGGGTATATAATGCCGCCCTTTCGCCAGACTGGGGGTATACTCAACATCCACAGTCTGACTCGACAAAACTGCCCGGCACCCGCCGGCAGGACACTGAATGCCACTTGCGGAGAAATAACCCGTGCGAACCTTTGCTGATCTGGAACTCGATCCCCAATTGCTGCTTGCAGTCGAAGAGATGGGGTTTTCCCGGCCAACTACAATCCAGCTGGAAGTGATCCCTCAGGCGCTCGATGCCCGGGATATCCTTGCTTCCGCACCAACCGGAACCGGTAAAACAGCGGCATTCCTGCTTCCTGCCCTTCAGCACCTGATGGACTTCCCTCGCACCAAGCCGGGTCCGGCGCGTGTACTGGTGCTGACCCCAACCCGTGAACTTGCGCTGCAGGTTTGCGAGCAAGGTCGCGCACTGGCGAAATATACTGACCTTAACATCGCCTCTATCACCGGTGGTGTTGCCTATGAAGATCATGCAGAAACCCTGGCGCAAACTCAGGACATCATAGTGGCCACACCAGGCCGCCTGATGGAGTACATCGAAGCAGAACGCTTCGACTGCCGCGCCATCGAAATGCTGATCCTGGATGAAGCAGACCGCATGCTGGATATGGGCTTTGGCCCAACGGTAGACCGTCTTTCAGCAGAATGTCGCTGGCGTAAACAGACCCTATTGTTCTCTGCAACTCTGGAAGGGCGTGGCGTAAGCAGCTTCACCGCTGACTTGCTTAACGAACCTTACGAGGCAACTGTCGAGCCACCACGTCGTGAGCGTAAAAAAATTGCCCAGTGGTATCATCGCTGCGACGACATGGACCACAAACTTGCGATTCTGAACACCATCCTGGCAGACGCTGAAAAAGCCATCGTGTTTATCAAAACCCGCGAGCGCCTGGCAGATCTTCGCAACAAGCTGGATAAATCTGACATCAAATTCGCCTGGATCCAGGGTGAAATGGAGCAGAAATCCCGCAACAACGCGATTCGCCGCTTTACAGAGGGTGAAGTGACCGTATTGCTGGCAACCGACGTTGCTGCCCGTGGTATCGATATCCCGGATATCAGCCACGTTATCAACTACGACATGCCTCGTACCGCAGATGTGTTCGTTCACCGTATTGGCCGAACAGCCCGTGCAGGCAAAAAAGGCATCGCTGTCTCACTGGTAGAAGCCCACGATCAGCCAATGATGGATCGTATATGCCGCTACACCAAAGAAGACATCAAAGAGCGTTATGTTGACGGTCTGCGTCCGAAACACAAAAAGCCTGAATTCAAGAAAAAGAAGAAGAAAGACGGCAAAAAGGACGCAAAGAAAAAGAACGGCAAGAAGAAAAGCAAGTAAGCTGTTCTGCTGAAAAGATTTTTTTAATGAAGGGGCTATTCAGCCCCTTTCCTTTTTCCGTCCACAACACATCACCACAAAAGATACTTCCTCTCAAATAAAATCCAAAACCAAGATCAAATTCACACCAACAGCATTATTATCAAACAATATGTTAACAATTGACCTCTCATCGGCGTAATATTCGGTTCGCATTTACATAAATACAACAATTGACCGAATCAAGAGGGACCTTTCGATGCAATCACTCGTAGATTTCCTTAACGGCGTCATCTGGAGCCCGGCACTGATATACCTTTGTCTTGGTGCTGGCCTGTTCTACTCCATACTCACCCGCTTTGTACAAGTCCGGCACTTTGGTGAGATGTGGCGGCTGCTGATGTCCGGCAAACAATCAGAAAAAGGCATATCTTCCTTCCAGGCGCTGGCTGTATCCCTGTCAGGCCGGGTAGGTACCGGTAATATTGCCGGCGTGGCAGCCGCTATCGGTTTCGGTGGTCCGGGGGCTGTATTCTGGATGTGGGTTGTCGCCTTCCTCGGCGCTGCTACCGCGTATGCAGAATCCACACTGGCACAGATTTACAAGGAAGAGGAAAACGGCGAATTTCGCGGTGGCCCGGCTTACTACATTGAAAAAGCCATGGGTCAGAAATGGTACGCTGGATCTTTGCCGTCGCGACGATCTTCGCCTGTGGCGTGCTTTTACCAGGTGTACAGTCCAACAGTATCGGGAATGCGGTAGAAACAGCCTTCGGCTCCGGCCCGATGATTGAAACAGCATTGGGTACCTTCAGCTTTGCCAAAATAACCACTGGCACTTTTGTTTCCATCATTCTGGCGTTCATTATTTTTGGCGGCGTAAAGCGTATCGCAAGTTTCACCCAAGTCGTGGTGCCGTTTATGGCGCTCGCTTACATCGTCATTGCTTTTATCATCATCCTGCTCAATATCGGTATGCTGCCGGGAATCATATCAATGATCGTCTCTGACGCATTTACCCCAATGGCGGGTATGGGAGCCGCTATTGGCTGGGGTGTAAAGCGGGGTGTGTATTCAAACGAAGCCGGCCAGGGCACCGGCCTCATGCTGCAGCGGCTGCAAACGTACAACACCCGGCACAACAGGGGCTTGTGCAGGCATTTTCCGTGTACATTGATACCCTGCTGGTCTGTTCAGCAACGGCGTTTATGATCCTGATTACCGGCGCCTACAACGTTCAGGGGCTGGCAGAAGGTTCATTCCTTATCCAGAACCTGCCGGCAGAACTGGCAGCCAACAGCCCGGCATTTACCCAAATGGCGATTGAAAGCACACTGCCGGGTCTGGGCAAGCCATTTATTGCCTTTGCCCTGTTCTTCTTCGCCTTCACCACCATTTTGGCGTACTACTACATTGCGGAAACCAATGTGGCGTATATCCGCCGTACCTTCCGTATGCCCGGGTTAATGTTTATCCTCAAGGTTATTCTGATTGCAGCCGTGTTCTACGGAACGGTGAAAACAGCCAACCTCGCATGGGCGATGGGTGACGTGGGCGTTGGCTTGATGGCATGGCTCAATATCATTGGCATACTCATTATCTTCTTTATGAGCAAACCTGCACTGAGAGCGCTTGATGACTATGAACAACAGCAAAAAGCCGGAGTGAAAGATTACAGCTTTGACCCGGTGAAACTCGGTATCAAGAATGCGGACTACTGGAAAAAGCGCTCCGGCGGAACCGAAGCAAGTTCTGTAAAAGGCGACAATCCGGCTAAAGTAAACTGAACCAAAACGCCTGTCTGAAAAAAGGAAAGGCCAGCAATAATGCTGGCCTCTCTTTGCACTCACAAAATGGTTTTACGTCGTTGGCAACACCCTCGCGCTTTACCCAATTCGGGTTCAGAAGCCGGATTTACTGCTGCTCTTCACGGTGAAAGACCAGTTCGGCATGGCTTGATGCCTCTGGCACAAAGTAATAATCGGCAGTATCAAAGCCTTTCAGATCTTCAACTGACTCGATACGGTTGTCGATGATATATCGCGCCATCATGCCCCGGGCTTTCTTGGCAAAGAAACTGATCATCTTATACTGGCCGTTTTTGCGATCCTTGAAGACCGGCGTAATGATTTCCCCTTCCAGCAGCTTCGGTTTTACTGATTTAAAGTACTCATTAGACGCCAGGTTTATCAGGATATTATCCCCTTGCTCAGCCAAAGCGGCATTGAGTTTTTCAGTGATGATACTGCCCCAGAACTGGTAGAGGTTGGTGCCACGTTCATTCGCCAGTTTGGTACCCATTTCCAGACGGTATGGCATCATCAAATCAAGCGGTTTCAGCAAGCCATAGAGGCCCGATAGCATACGAAGGTGCTTCTGGGCGTAATCAAACCCGTCGTCATCCAGGGTTTCAGCCTCAAGGCCTGTGTAGACATCCCCCTTGAACGCCAGAATAGCCTGACGCGCGTTGTCCGGCGTGAAATCGGGATGCCACTCCGCAAAACGTGCTGCATTGAGCCCGGCAATTTTGTCACTGACACTCATCAGGCTGGAAATATCAGCCGGTGTCAGCTCCTTGCACACTTTGATAAGACGTGATGACTCATCCAAAAGCTCTGGCTGTGTAAAGCGCTCTGTTGCCAGCGGTGACGTGTAATCAAGGGTTTTGGCGGGGGAAACTACGATCAGCATATGCGGGCATCCATGTAAATCAGTCTTTAATCCAAAGATTAACACAAAAAGCCATGCCGGCGCGGCATGGCTTTTTCGATAGGTTCAATAGGAAAACAAATGGCGCGTCAGTCCGCTTTCTTGTCCCAGATACCCTCGTCAATCTGGCTGTGAAGCTCAGGATATTCGCGGCTGTCAAAACACGGCACTTTGCCCAATGCCAGTTGCCGGTTGTAGTCCCGGGCAAGTTTTACCACGGTACCTGAAAGCAGCAGGATCGCGACCATATTCACAATGGCCATCAGGCCCATGGAAATGTCCGCCATCACCCATACAGTCGGCAGTTCCGCCAGTGAGCCAAACATCACCATCAGCAGCACGACAGCGCGGAAAATGTTTAGGCCGGCTTTGTGGTTGTGCTCCAGGAAAATCAGGTTGGTTTCCGCATAGGAGTAGTTGGCAATGATTGAGGTAAACGCGAAGAAGAAAATTGCGATGGCGATAAAGATTCCGCCCCAGTCTCCCACTTCAGTACTCAGCGCTCGCTGTGTCAGCTCAACACCGGTAATCTCGCCGCCCGGTACAAACTGACCGGACATCAGGATAATCGCCGCCGTCGCAGTACAAATGACGATGGTGTCCATAAACACACCCAGCATCTGTACATAACCCTGGGAAGCCGGGTGCGGAGGATACGGAGATGCACTGGCTGCAGCGTTTGGTGCAGAACCCATACCGGCTTCGTTTGAGAAAAGGCCCCGCTTGATGCCCTGAATCATGCCCTGTGCAACGGTGTAACCCAGTGCACCGGATGCCGCTTTATCCAGGCCAAAAGCAGACTTGAAGATAAGGGTAATCACCGCAGGCAGTTTTTCGATGTTAGCTCCCACAATCCAGAACGCGATTGCCAGGTAAAACACCGCCATAACCGGCACAATGATTTCTGCAGTACGGGCGATTTTGCGCAGTCCACCAAAAATGACGAAGGCAGACATCACCACCAACGCAAGGCCAACGTAAAGCGAGTTGAAACCAAATGCGACGTGCAGCGCCTGAGTGATAGAGTTCGCCTGAACTGAGTTAAATACCAGGCCAAACGCAATCATCAGCAGGATAGAGAAAACCACTCCCATCCAGCGCATACCAAGACCCTTTTCCATGTAATAGGCCGGGCCGCCACGGAAGTTACCGTCATCGTCACGGGTTTTGAAAAGCTGCGCCAGGGTACTTTCAGCAAACGCTGTTGCCATTCCCAGCATCGCAATAAGCCACATCCAGAAAATCGCACCGGGGCCACCCAGGGTGATTGCTACTGCAACACCGGCCATGTTACCGGTACCTACGCGGGCTGCCAGGCTGGTACACAGCGCCTGGAAGGAAGAAATTCCTGATTCGTCGTCTTTGCGGCTGTTCTTCATCACTTTAAACATGTGGGTAAAGTGACGGAACTGGATAAAGCCAAGGCGCAGGGTAAAGTAAATACCCCCGCCAATCAGCAGATATACCAGAACTGAGCCCCAAAGAAGGTCGTTGAGAAAGTTGATAAGACTTACCACGCCTACCTCTCATAAGCATCAATAGGTACAAGGCGCGCATCAAGAGACGAACGCCACACAGTTGCAAAGGATGATTAAAATCGTACGCAACTGGAGCTCAACATTCGGGTGATGACCACGATCAACCCGGGAGCGCCTTGTACTGAGGACATTGTTGGAATACCAGTCATCAAAAGACTGAACAGGACAAAAGGCGTCCCTGGTATTCAACACCAAAAATCCCGGGTAATTATTTGTGGTGAAACTATCTGCCCTGTTTGGGCTGGCCCCATACCCTGTTCATTGAAAATCGTTATACAGTCCGGTATGGGTTTGCTGTCTTTAGTGCCGCGATTTAACCCCGGGAAGGCGGCAGCGTGGCAAGATAATGCGGGGAGATACAGCAAAAATCAATATGAATCGAAATGCTTATTATCGAGACGTACGTCGCACTTTTTCGTCTGGCATTGCAAAAACCAAAACATACCAATAACAACAGCAAAACACACCGGAAACAGCCAGAAAACCAAGTGCCAGCCTTTTTCTCTCCATAGGGAAAAATCCGTTAGAGCACTAACTAACCCGCATGCCGCATCAGGCAAGGGGTTGAGCAGCATTGGTTCTTGCTCCGCGAACCCCGCACTACTTCAGACGAAAACTGGACATTTGTGGTTAAAAAATAAACCATCAAAACTATTCTGTGATCGTCAGCTCATCATTTATTCATCGAAGCGCAACAAATGAGAAACAGTTCAATTTTATTTTTGCCTTGCCTGTGCTAATTAATTGTTTACCGCTTCGGCGCGTTTGAGGTGAGAATATGGATAGCTTTGCTTTTGATGACTATTTTGATCAAGACATGCCACAACGCTCCAAAAGAGCTAAACCGCAGAAACGCAAGTGGCGTGAGATTGAAGCACTCAAGGACAGACAACGCCTCCGTAAGGAGCTGATGGAGATGGATTTAGCCGGGGACTACGACCTCGACGACATAGACATTTAACCACCATTTCAGTGATTTGCACGCGCCGTAATGGCCGAAATGAACAAAGGCGCTGTTAAGCGCCTTTTTGTTGCCTTTCAATCAGCAGCTACGCCTGCTCGAACAGCTTCTCGGACAACCGTCGGAATCGGGCCGAAACTTCCCGGCCGAATAGTGGGTCGTCATACTCCAGAATGCACCGTTCTCTGACGTTTAACCAATCCTGCTCATTAAATGCTTTCGCAATAACCGGGAGTACATCTCGCTCTTCAAACATCAGATGATCCCGTTGCCGACGGATAAATTGCTGCAGTTGGTCAGCAAACACATCAAGCGGGACAACGGCGTCCATCAGGATCATATCCACGGTCGTTTCAAAATCCTCAGTCAGGACCGATAATTCTTCATGTTCTTTATCCAGCTTGGCGATGTTCCCATTGTCGCCATAATGCTCCAGATAATAGAGATAAATGACATCTTCCTTTGGATGGTGGTATTTCTCAGAGTAACTCCCAAGATACTCCACAGAATCCCGAATAAGCCTAAAGTCAACTTCGTCTTCCGCCTGAATCGCAGCAAGTTTCCTTTCAAGCAATGCCAGTAATCGAGATATGTTTTTATGTTCTAGATGAATCAGGTCTAACATGGCATTTCCTCCCTAACCTACTCAGTGTAAATGAGTAAATTGGTTAAGATTTGCGCTACGTCATGAATTCAGATGTTGTTATTAAGGTGTGACAATTTATGCGGAGAGTTTCTCATCCCGATTCCTTCACTCTCTCAACCTTGAGCCGTGTGGCGCAATAACAGACAAAAAAAAGCAGGCCAGGCCTGCTTCTTCCTCAATCAACAATCAGGCGTTGATATCCGGTTGCCAGTAAATCGGCGTCTTGCCCATTTGGGTCAGCAGGTTGTTGGTCTGCGCAAAGTGGCCACAACCCAAAAAACCGCGATGTGCCGACAGCGGAGATGGGTGCGGAGCCGACAGCACATGGTGCCTGGTATGATCAATTTTGCTGCCCTTTTTCTGGGCGTGAGATCCCCACAGCAGGAAAACCACACCTTCACGATGCTGATTAACCGCTTCGATAACTCGGTCAGTAAAGGTTTCCCATCCGGTCCGCGAGTGCGAGTGGGCTTTACCCTGCTCAACCGTCAGAACGGTATTAAGCAGCAACACGCCCTGATCCGCCCAGCTTTTGAGGTAGCCGTGATCAGGAACAGTGAAGTCTGAGAACTCCTGGGCAAGTTCTTTGTACATGTTTTTCAGAGATGGTGGCGGCTGGATTCCCGGCAACACAGAAAAACACAGGCCATGGGCCTGGTTAGGACCGTGGTAAGGATCCTGGCCCAAAATAACCACATTAACCTTGTCAAACGGGGTGAACTTGAATGCATTGAATACATCCTCACGCGGCGGATAAACAACTTTCCCATTCTCACGCTCGGCATCGACAAATGCCATGGTCTCTTGAAAATAAGGTTGTGACTTCTCTACCCCAATCACATCCTGCCAGGTTAACGATTCGCTCATAAGTCCCCCAACACTGAATTCGCTTTATTGTAACCACTGCCTGCAAGGAATTCAGTGTTGGTTCGCCGCTTTATCGGTTTTCCCGCAAACGCTGGCTCTTTTTCTGGGGTGTACGCCAATGTCCTCGTCCCTGAACAGGACGGTGCGCTTGTGGTGTTACCGTTAAGAACTGCTGTTCCATGGCTTCCTCCTTTTTTCGACTCGCCGCAAAAAGCCATGAAAAAAGAATGCCAATTATTAAACTACCTTATATTCAACAAATTACAGCCAGTTATGCATTGAGACTTTGTGCATTTGTTCGCAAATGGCACATTTATGCCGCCCAATGGCGCAAAGTAGTAATCTCCTGATGCCATATTTCCGGCCGGATCGTTTCCAGAATCAGCGGGATTCCATCAAAGCGTTTGTCTTTCATCAGGTATTCAAAGCAGTCCCAACCTATCTCTCCCTGCCCGAGTGAGTCATGACGGTCTACGCGACTGCCAAGAGGCGTCTTGCTGTCGTTGAGGTGCATCCCGCGCAGGTATTGCAGGCCCACCACCTTATCAAACTCATCAAAGGTCTTTTCAGTCGCATCCATAGTGCGCAAATCATACCCGGCGGCGAAAGTGTGACAGGTATCAATACAGATACCTACCCGGCTCTTGTCTGACACTTCATTGATAATAGAGGCCAGATGCTCAAAACGGCATCCAAGATTGGTTCCCTGCCCCGCAGTGTTCTCAATCACGGCGGTCACATCTGGCACGGCATCCAGAGCCATGTTGATAGATTCCGCAATCCGGGACAGGCAAGCTGCTTCATCCATTTTTTTCAAGTGGCTTCCCGGGTGGAAGTTCAGCAGTGTCAGTCCCAGTTGCCGGCACCGGGCCAGCTCATCAACAAAAGCATTGCGGGATTTTTCCAGCTTCTCTATTTCCGGCCCAGGTTAATCAGGTAGGAATCGTGAGGCAAAATAGCATCCGGGGTAAATCCCCGCTCGGTACATGACTGCTTGAACGCTGAAATAACCTCTTCCTCAAGAGGTTTTGCCAGCCACTGTCGCTGATTCTTGGTAAAAAGGGCAAAAGCATTGGCACCAATCTCTTCTGCATTTTTTGGAGCATTAAATACACCGCCAGCCGCAGAGACATGCGCTCCAATTAATTTCATATTTTTTTGCCCTCTCGATTTTGAATTTTTCAAGATCATAGCTTTCTAAATACCAACGGTGCAATGCCGCTTCGGCTGCTTTTCAAACAGTAAAATGTAGTAATTAAATTACAAATGAAAGTCTTAGTGGATTATTGGCCTGACCAATTAATGTCTATTTCACCCTTTTTTGACTTAAAGCAAGGAAATTCACCTAGACACATAAAGGTTATTCGTTGTAAATTGACGTAAGTCAACGTTAACGGCCACCCTTCATGCTACCCGGTGGCAAGTAACGTAAAGAACGTTATAAAAACTACGTAAATAAGGGGAAAGTTATGATTACTGGTATTCAAATCACCAAAGCGGCTAATGATGACCTGCTGAACTCTTTCTGGATCCTGGACAGCGAAACCAACCAGGCTCGCTGTATCTGTGCAAAAGGCGGCTTTGAAGCTGACCAAGTGATTGCTCAGAGCGACCTGGGTGACATCGAGTACCGTGAAGTTGAGCTGGAAGTTGCTCCTCGCATCGAAGGCGGTCAGCACCTGAACGTGAACGTTCTGCGCCGTGAAACACTGGAAGAAGCAGTGAAAAACCCTGAGCTGTACCCACAGCTGACTATCCGTGTTTCTGGTTACGCAGTTCGCTTCAACTCTCTGACTCCAGAGCAGCAGCGCGACGTTATCTCCCGTACCTTCACTACTTCTCTGTAATTTCCAC
Source organism: Photobacterium sp. JCM 19050 (assembly GCA_001310455.1). GTDB lineage: Bacteria > Pseudomonadota > Gammaproteobacteria > Enterobacterales > Vibrionaceae > Parasalinivibrio. The sequence continues at coordinate 62,044 of BAXG01000008.1, read as the reverse complement.
CCAGGAAATCTACAGTCCGTAGTAAAACGCCCGGTTAAGCCGGGCGTTTTTGTGTCATAGCGTTTTTGGGAGCTATTTGGCGACCTGACGCAGCAAGGCACTCAGCTGGCTAAAATCAGCATCCTGCTCAACGGAAAGCAATTCCATCTTGGCATGTTTCGCCAACGGCCCGGGCAGGTCAATATCCTTACCAAGGATCTCATCGACCGCTTCCTTGAACTTCGCAGGGTGCGCAGTACACAGGAATACCCCGGTCTCATCTTCCGCCAGTTGCTCATTCAGGATACGGTAAGCAATCGCCCCATGGGGTTCACACAAATATCCCTCGTCTGACATCGCTTTCAGGGTCTCTGCAGTTTCCTCATCAGTCACTGCACCATAACCCAGCTCACCCAATCCCCAACCTTTCACTTGGCAAAGCTCTTCAATGCGCGGCCAGTTATTCGGGCGGCTCACATCCATCGCATTCGACAATGTAGGAATGGTTTCTTTTGGATCCCATTTTCCTTCTTTGAGGTAGCGTGGCACGGTGTCATTCACGTTGGTGGCAGCGATAAAGCGCTTGATTGGCAAACCAGACGCTTTTGCCAGAAGACCGGCAGTCAGGTTGCCAAAATTACCACTCGGTACGGCAAAAACGAGCTCTTTACGCTGCTCTGCCGGGATCTGGGAAACCGCTTCGTAGTAGTAACAGATCTGAGCCAGCAGTCGGCTGATATTGATGGAGTTTGCAGAGTTCAGGCCAATCTCTTTGCGGAGGCTTCATCATCAAACGCCTGCTTAACCAGTGCCTGACAATCATCAAAGGTGCCATTTACAGCAACAGTATGGATGTTACCACCCAGGGTGCAGAAGAGCTTTTCCTGCAAAGGCTGATTTTGCCTTTGGGATAAAGGATGACCACATTGATGTTTTCCATGCCATAAAAAGCATGGGCGACGGCAGCACCGGTATCACCGGATGTGGCTGTCAGAATGGTGATCTTGCCGCCTTCAGAAACTGCAGCCAGAGATTGGGCCATAAAGCGGCCACCAAAGTCTTTAAACGCCAGGGTCGGACCATGAAAAAGCTCAAGGGCATAAACACCCTCTTTGACCTTCTCAAGCGGTGCCGGGAACTGGAACGCCCCGGAGACCATGTTTGCGACAGTCTCTTTGTCTAACTCTTCACCAATGAAAGCAGAGAGGATCTTGCTGCTGCGGCTGACAAAGTCTTCAGCAAGCAGCGCTTCTACATCTTCAAATACCGGCAGCTCTGCCGGAAAAAACAACCCCTGGTTACGGCCAAGCCCTTGTCTCACCGCCTGGCTAAAGGAGACCTGTTCATCATTTTCTTTAATATTGTACAGCTTCATAGCACACTTCCTGTCACTCGAGCGCCCTCGTTATCCATTTGGCAAACGTGGACAAATCCTTCTTCGTTTTGTACGTAATGTTCTCTCAGCCAGCGGGCTACTCGCTCCGCCACATCCAAACTGTCACAGATACTGAAAAGTGTCGGGCCGGATCCCGAAATACCTGTCGCCAGCGCACCGGCTTCTGTTGAGTACTCTCTTGCTTCCGCGAAGCCCGGGAGCAACTTCTCACGATACGGTTCAGCAACCACGTCCCGGATCATTTTTGCAGCAAGCAAAGGCTGTCCGCTGTGGCAGGCATGGACAAATCCACCCAGGTGCCGGCCATGCGCAATCACATCCTGGCGACGGTATTGAGCAGGAAGGATAGCACGAGCCTCGGCTGTCGGCACCTTGATACCCGGATAAGCCATTACCCAGTACCATTCATTAAAGCAGGGAACGGGTTGGCTGATAATGCCAAGCTCTTCAACCATCAGCTGCAAGCCCCCAAGGAAACACGGAGCAACATTGTCATAGTGAATACTGCCGGAGATCTCGCCTTCCATTTCCCCCATCAACGCCAAAAGCTCGGTCTCGTCCAGAGGCATGTCATGGAACCTGTTCATGGCATCAAGTGCTGCCACAATGGAGCAGGCGCTCGAACCCAGACCGGAACCAATCGGCATATTCTTCTCAAGGGTGACGGCAACCGGCTTTGGCGCTATGCCTTTCAGAGCCAATTCCCGGCTGAACACCTCAAAAGCCCGATAAACAATGTTCTCTTTGGGATCGGTTGGCAGTTTACCGACAAAATGACCGACACATTCCAGTGAAAACGGGCTGTTGCCGGCTTTCACTTCCACACGGTCACCCAGCAAGGTGCCATCGACCGGGGACACAGCAGCCCCCAGCACGTCAAAACCGACACTGACATTCCCGATTGATGCCGGGGCATAAACCACAACACCCATCTTAAATCCCCCGCTTCCAGCCAAGGGTACGCATCAGATCAGCAAAAACACCTGCTGCTGTGACCTGAGTACCGGCACCATAACCCCGCAATACCAGCGGAATAGGCTGGTAGTAGTGGCTGTAGAATGCCAGGCATTTTCGCCATCCTTGATTTTAAACATCGGGTCGTCACCGTCCACCGCTTCAATACGGACCACGCACTTGCCGTTGTCAATGCCTCCAACGTAGCGGAGCACCTTGCCCTGTGCGGATGCATTGGCAAACACCTTGTTGAAGTAGGCATCAGCTTCTGGCAAACGGGCCATAAACTCATCAATCGAACCAGACTGGTCAAAGCCCGGTGGCAATGCCGGCTCTACGACCACATCATCCAGCTCAAGCTCCAAACCGGATTCCCGTGCGAGGATAAGCAGTTTACGCGCAACATCCATGCCTGACAGATCGTCTCGCGGATCCGGCTCGGTAAATCCGTTATCTTTGGCAACCTTTGTCGCATCACTGAAGCTCATCCCTTCGTCCAGCTTACCGAAGATATATGACAGTGAACCGGACAAAATGCCGCTGAAACGCTCAAGGCGGTCTCCGGCTGCAATCAGGTTTTGCAGGTTTTCAATAACCGGGAGACCCGCACCAACCGTGGTGTCATACATAAACTTGCGGCGCGTCTTCAGCGCAGTTTTGCGGAGCTGGTTATAGTAAGCAAGGCTCGCTGTATTGGCTTTCTTGTTTGGCGTTACAACGTGGAAGCCTGCTGCCAGGAAATCCGCGTAACGGTCTGCAATATCCTGGGAGGCCGTGCAGTCCACCAGCACCGGGTTGATAATGTGGTTACGCTGCACAAGCTGGATCATACTGGCAAGTGAGAACTGCTCAGTGCTGTTACCCAGGCTGTCACGCCAGTTTTCAAGGGGAACACCACGGCTGTTGAGCACCATGCTGCGGCTGTTGGCAAGGCCGCAAACCCGGATGACGATACTCTGATCGGCCAGTTTGGCCTGCTGACGCTGGATCTGCTCGATCAGCTCACCACCCACACCGCCAACACCCACCACAAACACATCAAGGTAGTGGTTGCTGTTAAACAGGTTTTCGTGGCATGCCTTGATTGCCTCAGATACCTTTCCATCAGGAATTACGGCGGAAATCGCACGCTCTGACGAGCCCTGGGCAATGGCGACAATGTTGATATTGACTTCCGCCAGCGAGGTAAAGAATTGTGCTGCAACCCCTTTTGCCTCACGCATCTGGTCACCAACCAGCGTAACAATTGCCAGATCATCAATAAACTCAAGCGGTTCCAGCAAGCCGTCTTTCAGTTCCAGCTCAAATTCCGCTTCCAGCGAGTGCTCGGCAAGGGCTTTGTCTTCCGACTCAATACAGAAGCTGATGCTGTACTCTGAGGAAGACTGGGTAATAAGTACAACCGAAACACCGGAATCAGCCATCGCGCCAAACACACGTTCAGCCATGCCGACCATGCCCTTCATGCCCGGTCCGGACACGTTCAGCATACTGAGCTTATCCAGAGTAGTGATTCCCTTCACCGCCAGGTTGTCTTCTCCGGTATCTTGGCCAATCAGCGTACCGGGCGCCTGTGGGTTGGCAGTGTTTTTAATCAGGCAAGGAATCTGGAAGCGGGCAATGGGAAGGATGGTTTTCGGATGGAGGACCTTGGCGCCGAAGTATGACAGCTCCATAGCCTCCTGATAGCTGAGGGATTTCAGCAGACGCGCATCCGGCACCAACCGGGGATCACAACTGTATACACCGTCTACATCAGTCCAAATTTCACAGCACTCTGCGCGAACACACGCCGCCAGCACAGCAGCCGAATAATCGGAGCCGTTACGACCCAGTGTGACCAGTTCCCCGTTACTGTTGGCAGCAGTAAAACCCGGCATCAGGCCGATATGCTGACGGGATAGGATCTTTTTTGAAATTTTTGGTAGAGAGGTCGATGTCGACCACACCTTCGAGGTAATCACCAAGAGAGACGAGATATTTAACCGGGTCAATCACAAACGCGTTGTAACCACGCGCGACCAATAACGCCTCCATGGTCGCAATCGAAAGGCGTTCCCCCTTGGAAATGACGCGGGCATAAATGCTGTCAGGACACTGGCCGAGCAGGGTCATGCCATGGGTATATTGACGAAGCTGGCCGAGGGTGCGCTCAAGTTTAGAAAAAAGCGGCGCTGAATCGAATGCAGGCTCGAGCTCAGAAAGACCGTTGAACAGATCGGTGAAAATTTTCTCAATCAGATTCACTTCGACTGTCGCTTCACCATGCTTGATGGTTCCATCAACAACAGCAACCAATGCATTGGTGATTTTTGCCGGCGCGGAAAGTACCGCTGAACAGTCACATTGACCGCAATTACTGACTATAATATCGGCGGCACGAGCGAATCTCTCCGCATTCGCTAGTGAAGTCCCGCCAAATTTAAGCACTCGCATCCCATCCTCCTTGGATATCTCTAAAACTGGCTAAAAAAAAGCCCGTACCTTGTTGGGTACGGGCTCTTTTTATTTTTTTCTGTGCATCAGCCCGCACCAACACGAAAAGTGCCGGTAATAATAATGGTCATGGTGCGGGTCAGTGGAAACATGCCGTGTCTGCTACATTAATTTGCTTATTGTGTAACGTTTACCGAAATCAGCGCCCAAGGTCAACATAAATTCACATTTTGCTTCCATTCATGGATGTGAACCTCATCGCCCTGTAACGGTTGCAGCCACCTCTGAATCCCGACATAGTAACTGTATAAAAAGCAGACAACGGATTGCCTATGAAAACTGCGATGGATGAACTGGTTGCCCACAGTATTCTCCAGGGAGCGGATGCCATGTACGGTCGCTTCCTCGATGTAACCGCCGGTGCCCAGGAACGCTTTGAGGCACAGGATTGGCAAGGTGTCCAGGCGTCATTGAAAGAACGGATCAACATTTATGATCACCACGTCGGTCTTGTAGGTCAGCAGTTAAAGACCATGCTGAACAAGCGCTATGCCACGCGCTCTTTCCTTATGTCTGTAAAAGCCGCCTACGTGCTGCTTCTCAATAACTATCCCCGTTATGACATCGCAGAGAGCTTTTTTAACTCGGTTTACTGCCGGTTGTTCGAACACCGCAATATCCGGCGGGAAAAGTTGTTTATCCAGAGCTCACAGGGAGGCAGGATTCCGAAGTATCCGACACCACTCCTTCGTCGGTACACGTCCCAGGCCGGTGTTTACGCCACCATTGAAAGGCTGCTCGACGACACGCCTTTCTCCATTAACTGGGAAAATCAGGCAAGGGACATCAAACGTATCACCCAGGTTCTGCAAAAACGGTTTGGTCCCCAGCTTACCCTTGGCTTTACCATTGAGATGGTGAGAGAGCCTTTCTACCGAAACAAAGGTGTTTACCTGATTGGCCGGATGGAAATGGCCAACCAGACCCAACCTTTTGTGCTTGCGCTACTCACCAATGAAAACGGCGAAATGTATGTCGATGCCTGTATCTCCGATACTGATGGCGTCAGCATGATATTCAGCTTCGCCCGCTCCTATTTTATGGTTTACGCACCGGCACCTGCAGCTCTTGTCGATTTCCTCAGCCAATTGATGCCGAATAAAACCCTCTCTGAGCTCTACACCGCCATTGGCTGTCAGAAACACGGAAAAACCGAGCTTTACCGGGAGTTTCTCCACCACCTGGATAAATCGGACGATCAATTTGAAATTGCTGCGGGCATCAAAGGGATGGTGATGAGCGTATTTACGCTCCCCTCCTACGGTTTCGTCTTCAAAGTTATTAAGGACAGGTTTGCTCCGCAGAAAAACATGAACCACGCAACGGTCAAAGCCAAATATAAGCTGGTAAAAGAGCATGACCGCTGCGGCCGTATGGCAGATACCCAGGAATACCGCAACTTCCGATTCCCTCGCCACCGTTTCAGTGACGAGCTTCTTGAAGAGTTACTGGACGTTGCCCCCTCAAAAATCGTGGTAACTGCCAAGGAAGTGCTGATCAAACACCTCTACATGGAGCGGCGGATGATCCCGTTCAATATCTACATTGAACAAGCCGATGACGACGCGCTGAAGGATGCCGTCCAGGAATATGGGGATGCCCTCAAAGAGCTGGCTGCCGCAAATATTTTTGCCGGCGATATGCTGTTCAAAAACTTTGGCGTTACCCGTCACAATCGGGTCATTTTTTACGACTACGATGAAATCAGTTACTTACATGAAGTGAACTTCAGGCGCATCCCGCCGCCACGTTTCCCGGAAGACGAAATGGCAGCAGAGCCTTGGTACAGCGTGGGTGAGAATGACGTTTTCCCTGAGGAGTTCCGAACCTTCCTCCTGACCAGTTCCCGGGTAAAAAGCCTTTTTGAAGAACTACATAGCGATCTCTTCGAGGCAAACTTCTGGAAGGGGCTACAAAAAAACATCGAGGAAGGTTGCTTCAACGATGTCTATCCTTACAGGAAAGGAGACACATTCTGAAGTTAGTCACAATCGCTTGTGTGCACAAATAAAACTGTTGGCGTATAATCTTTAATCAACTTATTGCATTCACGCTTTTCAGTGGCTTATGCAATACGGAAAATAAGACAAACAACAAGGAAGGTTGCGTATGAAATACATACTAACAGCAATCGTCCTGCAGGCCGTGGCACTTCATGCAGCAGCAGCAGACGCCCCATCTCCGAATACCTCGGGGTCATGGTATCTGTCGTCTGAATCCAGCAGTGAATCCTTCGACAGCTGGCAAATTAGCAGCGGCTACTCCTACCCCGTTTACCGTGGGTTCAGCCTGGTTTTAGGCACGCAAATGTCCTCTGCATCAGAACACTCTCCAACCAAGCGGGGGTTACTGAGCGGCATCGAATATAACTTTTCACCGTACATCAAAGTAGGCAGCGCCCTGTTCACCGAAAAAGAACAGGATGAAACCAATACCGGCGTTTCCGTGTCCAGTCACTATCAACTCACTGACAAGCTAAACCTGCACGCCAGTTTCGACTACCACATCGGTGAAGACAGTGAAAAAGAGGTGCTGAACGAACCCAAGTACCAGCTGGGAGTTTCTTTCCGATTTTGATTTGGGTTTATCAAATAAGAAAGAGGCCGCTAAGCGACCCACTCCTTTGTCTGCACGTTTTCATTCAGCGCCTTCGTTAGCTCTGACCCACCAGGCTTAAATCGAGCTCGGTCTCGCTGACGACAACCCCGTTTTTGTCAGCATAGAGGTAGCACCCTGGAGAGACACTGATTCCTTCGATACGCAGCTCTACGCCAACATCCCCAAGGCCACGCTTTTCAGTTTTCACCGGGCAAACTCCCAGGCTTTTACGCCGAGGTCCAGCTTGCCAATGGTTGCCACATCACGGACATACCCAACTACCACCACACCGGCCCAGCCATTTTCTACCGCCTTCATTGCCAGTTGATCCCCCAGCAACGCACGGCGACGTGATCCCTGTCCATCGACAACCAGAATCCGCCCGTTACCGGGTTGACCGAGAAGCTCCCTGACTTTGGAGTTGTCTTCGAAACAGCGCAGCGTTTCCACCGGACCATAAAATACCGGTATTCCGCCCACATCAACCCATTGCAACGGGATCCAACACACTGATTCATCAAATTGGTCACAGATTTCCGGAAGGAGATCGTCCATTTTTCCTCCAGCAGTTTGCAAAACTAGTCAACATCCTGCCTGAACAATACGGAAAATTCCCCTACCAACTCCGTCTCATAACCTGTAAGTGTGACTGGCACCAAGTAAACCCGGTTATCCTCTACCCAATAAATCGCATTTTGTTCCTGTTTTGTTGCCAGGGTAACAGCGTCTTCTAACGACGTTGCAACAGCAAATCCAGCTCCTGCCAACTGTTATCCGGAGATTTACCCGTAATTTCACAAAAAGGGATCGCTTTTATACTCAGGCTCGCAGCAAACGATTGATTTCGTCTAGCATTATGCGCATCATCTAACAATCTACTGAATGGATTCGCAGCCGTTATAATGGCGAAAGATCGGAATGTTGGACAAACCGTAGCGGTAAACACAATATTGTGGTAACAATCCCATAACGATCGCTTGTTACACGTCATAATCACCTGTAGTTATATTTCTACGTACTTGATGTCATCGTAACAATATTCATCTTGTCTTGTATGTCAGACTTAGCAAAATAGGTGGATTGACGTATATCAATAAAGATGAAAAAACAGCCTTATGATAAAATCAAATTATTGTTAGCGGGCTGTTAAGCGAATAAAATTAGTGCCATTCAATGGATTAATCTGGACTTCAGCAGGTATGCAGAAGTTCGCGGTGTATTGGACGATTCTCCCCGACACCTTCACTAAGGATGGCGTACCAGACAGACAATAAGTCTAATTTTCGCATTATCAATAGTATTACCCTTATTGTCTGTGTGTAATATTTCTCCATAACGATGTCTATGCAGCGTTATGACAATTTTAAAAGTTAAGTGAATTAGGTATCGCCAATGCAAACCCCTCACATTCTGATCGTTGAAGACGAACAAGTCACTCGTAACACTCTGAAAAGCATTTTCGAAGCAGAGGGATACGTTGTCCTGGAAGCCAATGATGGCGAAGAGATGCACCAGGCATTGCAAAATCAGGGTGTACATCTGGTAATCATGGATATCAACCTGCCAGGCAAAAACGGCCTGCTGCTGGCGCGCGAACTGCGTGAGCAAGGTGATATGGCACTGATGTTCCTGACCGGTCGTGATAATGAAGTAGACAAGATTCTGGGTCTGGAAATTGGTGCTGATGATTACATCACTAAACCATTCAACCTCGTGAACTGACTATCCGTGCGCGTAACCTGCTGGCTCGTGCAATGAACCAGGCTCTCAGGTAGAAGACAAGCGCCAGGTTGAACGCTATCGTTTCAACGGCTGGTCTTTGGAAATCAACAGCCGATCACTGGTTAGCCCAACCGGCGAACAGTTCAAGCTGCCTCGTTCAGAGTTCCGTGCCCTGCTGCACTTCTGTGAAAACCCAGGCACTATCCAGACTCGTGCTGAACTGCTCAAGAAGATGACCGGCCGTGAGCTGAAGCCTCATGACCGTACTGTGGACGTCACTATCCGTCGCATCCGTAAGCACTTCGAATCAGTTAGTGACACGCCTGAAATCATCGCTACCATCCATGGCGAAGGTTACCGCTTCTGTGGCGATCTGGAAGAAGAATAATCCTTCCGGAACGCTCCGAAAAAAAGGCCCTGTCAGGGCCTTTTTTACATCTGGCGTTTTCTGCATCCGGAGCTTCGCGAGGCAAAGCCGGGCTCCGGCTTCAGTCCTTGCTGTAGCGGCTGACCCAGTTTCGCAAGAAAGCGACATCGTGCTGGTAGCCTTCTTTAATCTCATCAACCAATCGGATACATTCTCCCACCAGGCAGGCAATTCCGGAGACTGGGCCTTCTGCGCCAGTTGCTGAATATGTTTCAGGCCAATAGAGCCGGCCGCACCCTTGATTTTATGCGCTTCAGAAACAATGCCTTCTTTGTCTCTGGCCGTCATGTTCGAATCAAGTATTTCGATATAACCCGGCATCATCTCTTCAAACATGGTAATACTGTCAAGCACCGGCTTGGCACCAACCAGGTCAACGTAGGATGTCAGCATATCCAGATCCAACAGGGTATCTGACAGTTCATCACTGACAATTCCCTGAACAGGTGACGTCTCTTTGGTATCCGGCAGTGCACAGGTCAACGCCTGGCGCTGAATCACACCGGACAGCGCTTTGGCGTTTATCGGCTTGCTAATCGCCTCATCCATACCTTTCTTGAGGTATTCACTCTTGTCCTTGATAATATTGGCTGTCAGGGCAACCAGTGGCGGAAGATGCTCGTAATTTTCCCTGAGGTTTTTGGCAATATCGAACCCGGTCATGTCCGGCAACTGAATATCCAGCAGTACAAGATCGTAGCTGTCCGGAGAGAACATCACCAAGCATCTTTACCGCACATCGCAACATCAACGGTATGGCCAAGGCTTTCAAGCAGGTTTTTCGCAACGGTAACATTAAGTTCTATGTCTTCTACCAGGAGGACGCGAAGGCTGCTCTGCTTCTCATCTGGCATTGCATCGAGCTCTTCTTCTTTGTCTACCACAGGGGCACTGAGTGTCACGGTAAAGGTACTCCCCTCACCAACCTCACTCTCAACTGTAATATCCCCGCCCATCATCTGGCCAGCTGGCGTGATACAGCCAGGCCAATCCCTGTGCCTACTGCGTGAAGATTGCTGTCACCACTCTTGTACTGGTAGTACATGGCGAAAATCTTCTCCTGCTCTTTTTCAGGGATACCCATGCCGCTGTCTTCAATGTCGAAGTGGAGGTAAGCCATGTCATCTTCCACGTCGCAACTCACAGAGACAATCACGCAGCCTTCCTGGGTAAATTTCACCGCATTGTTAATCAGGTTCCAAAGCACCTGACGCAGGCGGGTCCCGTCAACCTCAATCATGCGAGGGAAATCTGTCAGACGCTCGACACTGAAGCGAAGCCCTTTCTGGTCTGCCAACACACCCGCCAGGTTTTCAATATCAGAAAGGAAGTCAGGAAGATCCAGAGGCTTAGGATAAAGTTCCAGACGACTGCGGTCGGACTTATCCATATCAATAATGTCATTAAAGATGTTACCAAGCGTGATGGCCGAAACATGGACAGTTCGCATGTAACCACGCTGTTCATCATTGAGGGGCGAGTCAAGCAGCATCCGGCTGAGACCGACAATGCCGTTAAGTGGCGTGCGCAGTTCATGACTGATGGTGGAAATGAAGGCCGTCTTATCCCGGCTGGCTTTTTCCAGTGCGTCCTGGTAGCGCTTACGTTCGGTGATTTCACGCCCGAAACCTACCAGGCCTAGACGGCGGCCTTCACGGCTGAAAAACGGCACCTTACGAAGCTCAAAATAGGACTTGCGGCCGTCCATGTACTCCAGCCACTGCTCGTAAGTCAGAGAGACGTTGGAGTCAAACACCTGCTGGTCGGTTTCAACGACTTTGGACGCCACATCTTCGCTGTATACATCCCACGGCGTCAAACCAACCAGCTCTTTTTCCGTTTTGCCGGTCAGCTCTTCCATCGCCTTGTTGCAACCAGAAAACTTACCGGCTTCGTTGCGGTAATAAATGAGATCCGGCGACGCATCGATAAACGAACGCAGAAGCGCGGTCTGCTCAGCCAGATCCAACTGGGCCTTCTCGCGGTGGAAACTTCGTTCTCCAAATCTTTCATCGCCTCATGGCGTGCTTCTTCCGCACGTTCACGCTCTTCAATCTGCTGGTTAAGCTGATGGATATTTTCCGTCAACTGGCGGTTCAGCTCCAGATCGCGTGAACGCATCTCCTCGAGTTTTGAAACCAGTTTAGAAAGACGTTGTCGGGACTCTTCGAGCTGATCAACCACCACAGAGAGAAAATAAACCGCCCAAGGGGTAATAAGGAGGCCAAAAAACACCGAACGGACGATATCGATATCATGTACATCACCCTGAAGGACAAGGGTAATGCCAACCTGTACCACCACGGCAAGCGCCACCAGCGCAAGGGCCAACAACAGGCTGAAGCGGACAATCCCCAATTTCACCAATAGATCTACGTAATACTGGGCTAATACCTTAATTTGTTTCATCGTATCCTTCCGGGGAAAGTGCTTTGGAAAAGCGTAAACCAATCGTGAGAATAAGCCGGTCAGAAATGACACTGAAGACAATATCAATACCAAGGCTGACTCCCAGCGCCCGTGACACTGGTATCAAAACTCCAAAGCAGCGGCAGATATTTTCAACAAGTCAGAATGATCAACGAATTAGCTCGATTGGAAAAATTATTGTTCGACGGTTTCTACCGTTTTATCGATAAAGCGGACGCAGTTTCGGCCGCCCTTCTTCGCCATATAAAGAGCTTCATCAGCCAGACGAACAAGCTCACCGTAATCATGCCCAACTTCCGGAATAAGCGTAACGACTCCCTGGCTGATCGTCAGGTAGGGTTCGACGTGGGAATGCTCGTGAACAATACCCATTTTAGTCAGCTCTTTTGCAACGGCATTGGCGACATGCTCAGCCCCTCTGCGGTTGGTATTGGATAGCAGAAGCGCAAACTCCTCACCACCATAACGGGCTATCAGGTCTGTTGAGCGCAACACAGAATTGCGAAACGCTTCAGCCACACCCTGCAACGCCAGGTCACCTTGCTGGTGTCCGTAGTTGTCGTTATAGAGTTTGAAGTCATCAATATCACACAAGATCAGAGAGATAGGCTTCTTCTCCCGGATATGCGACTGCCACTGGCTACGAAGCTGCTCATCAAAGCGTCGCCGGTTCGCAATCTTGGTCAGGCTGTCGACAAAGCTCAGCTCCTGCAACTCCATGATTGCATCAGCCAGTTGCTGTTCAGTGTGTTTACGCTGGGTCACATCCCGCGCAACAACGAGCAGACGAGGGTCGCCTTCTGTCGGGTCAATCAGAGGCGTCTTTTTCACCTCATACCAGACCTGGGAGCCATCAGGCCGGAAAACCAAGTCTTCATAAGTCTGAGGTTCAAGGGTTTCGAAGATGGTCCGATCCCGGTCAATGTAGGAGGCCAGCAAATCTTCTTCAATAACATCAAAAGCAGATCGACCAATGATGACATCCCGGGTCTGGCCAAGTGATGCGGCAAACGGTTCATTACACAGCAAATAAACAAAGTTGCTGTCATAGATACCGATAGGGTCGCTGCTCGCCTCAAAGATCACCTCAAGCAGGTTACTGCGGGTGGCAAGCAACTGTTCGGCATCTTCCCGGCGGGTAATTTCTTTCCGCAGCTCTTCCTGCATCTGGTGCCATTCAGTCACATCGTGGCTGATACTGAGCAACCCGATAATTTCATCCTGGCTGTTTTTCAGAAGGCTTTGGTTGGTTTCCAGCAAACGGCTTGAGCCGTCAGGTGCGGTAGTCCAGGTCTGACAGCTTCGACGTTTTCCTTTGGGGTTTGTCGCGTCAAAGATCACCCCTTCCAGTTCGCGGCCTTTCCAGAAACGGTCAAACGCATGGTTGGTAGCAAGCACCTCACCACCCTTGCCCTGGTAACAAACCAGCTCAGACAGCGCATTGATAGCCGAAAGCAGCCCGGTTCCGGAAGAATCATCTCCATTTGCAACGCTCAAGCGGGTCAGCACAAAGCCGTAGGCAACGGAAATACCAGAAACGGTCGCACAACAACTAACGGCGTATTGCCTTTGTCCGAGATGGGATTGCAGGCACACAAACCCGCGCTGCTTGTCGCTGCCCTGAAGAACCGACTTCAGTGACAGAAGATCCGCATTTTCGGGGAAATGGAAACGGCCGTCTTTTTGAGAGAGGGAGAATTCCTGGATCGCCCGGGGATTGGCATCAACAATGGCACCGGTCTTTGGTGCCAGAATTACCACGGGCTGAGAACTGGATAAGAGACGCTTTCGCGTCTCCTTCGCTGCCCGCCAGTATGGTAACACCCACAATGTCAGCAACACTAATACCAGGATTAAGCCACTGGCAGCAGAGTAAATCATAAGCCTGCTCTTTCTGTGTCTATAAGGGTACTACCGAGCGCTATATCCAGATGCCTTTAAAACAGGCATGGTGTATACGAAAGAGTCTTCAATGGCACTTCCTTGCGCACCGGTCAACGCGAGAGCCCTGCCAATATCCGTCATTGCTAACCACCGATTTTCACACCACTCCGGTGCGAGCAAGGTCGGTCGACGAGCGTTCGCCGATACCCTGTGATAAACAACATCAGCAGGTGTGCGTTGAATCATTTTCACCGCACTTTCTACATAATTATCTAACGATATTGCCTCAAGTCGGCCCGCTCGCCAACCTTTCGCCATAACACTGCCTTCAACAATGTGAAGCGGATGCAGCTTGATACCATCTACACCCACTTCCACCACCTTATCAATCGTGGTGATGTGATCTTCCGGCGTATCCCCCGGAAGGCCAACTATCAGGTGCGTACAGACTTTCAGGCCAAGCGCCCTTGCTTTACGAGTAACCCGTTCATAACACGCGAAATCGTGACCACGGTTAATACGCTTGAGTGTCTGGTCATTGGCGGTTTGAAGCCCCAGCTCCAGCCAGATTTCATAGCCCTGCTGCTGGTATGAAACCAGCAACTCCAGCACTTCATCCGGTACACAGTCCGGTCGGGTGCCGACACACAGACCCACAATATCGGCCTGCTTCAAGGCATCCTCATACATCACCCGCAAACGTTCCACCTCCGCATAGGTGCTGGTGTACGCCTGGAAGTAAGCAAGGTATTTTCGCGCCCGAACCTCTGACGCTCGCTGGGTCAGTTGGTCACGAACACTCATAAACTGAGCATCTTCATCAGAAAATGAAGCAACGTTGCAAAAGGTACAGCCGCCACGTCCGATGGTTCCATCCCGGTTTGGGCAACTGAATCCTCCGTGCAGGGTAAGTTTATGGACCTTCTCACCGTAACGGCGTTGTAGATCCTGGCCAAATGTATTGACGAGTTCGTGTAACTGCATAGGAAAACGTGACTAATGGTGAAGTTATTCAGAATGTATGGCGGGAAGCCTTCATCTCAGGACTGTGCAGTCTATCACTTTTTGACGTTGAGAACACATCTATCAGCGTAACAGGAGACCGGATTTAAACATTTACGTAACAAAATTACAGGCAATATTTTCTTCTTGTTCCTTCATTCCGAACGCGCTCACTATCAATGAATAGTTATTCATCAATAATATATTGAGAGTCATTTTGACCCAATTGATATGGTTTTTGATTCAAAATATGCTTAAATGGCAAATTCAATATTGATAAGTATGTACACGAAACTGTAGTATAAAAACGCAAACTGATTAAAAAGCAAACAGGAAAATTCTGTAATTTACCCAATGCTTGGCAGTTTGTTTATTACAACAACTATTTTGCGAAGAAATATTTGGAATTTTTTTCCCTTCGCAGCACAACCTCTTGCTACTGCATAAAAAGGGCAATGACGCCCGGTAACAACAAAAGGAAACCAATACCGGGAGGTATTGGCGTCAACTGGAAGGACGAAAGCTTATGATGGAAGCAGAGCTGCGCTCGCAAGGCCTTTATGTGCCTGAAATGGAACATGATGCCTGCGGCATCGGTTTCGTAGCCCACCTGAAAAACCGAAAATCCCACGCCATTGTATCCCAGGCGTTAGAGATGCTGGCACGTATGGAACACCGCGGCGGACAGGGCTGTGACCCCTGCAGTGGTGACGGTGCGGGTATCCTCATGCAAAAGCCGCATGAGTTCCTGTTACAGGAAACCCAGGAGTTGGGTATTCAATTACCGGCTTTTGATAAATACGGTGTCGGTGTCATGCTTTTCCCTCAGGATGAGGACAAGCGCGGACAGTGCCGTGAAATCTTTGAACGAAATGCCCGCCGCCTCGATTTGGAGGTTATCGGATACCGTGACGTTCCGACTGACAACAGCATGCTCGGAGAAGATCCCCTTTCTACCGAACCGCATTTTGAACATGCTTTCGTCACCGGCGGCGAACACATGGACATCAATGAGCTTGAACGCAAGCTCTACGTACTGCGCAACTACACCGTCCGTGTGTGCCTGGAAAGCGTTGCCGGCATAGGCGACGATTTCTATATCAACTCATTCTCGTGTAAAACACTGGTATATAAAGGCCAGCTGACCACAGAGCAAGTTCCGCAATATTTCCCGGACCTTCGCAACCCGAACATGGTGTCAGCCCTTGCTCTGGTGCATTCACGTTTTTCTACCAATACCTTCCCACGCTGGCGTCTGGCTCAGCCTTTCCGTTACATTGCGCACAACGGTGAAATTAACACCGTACGCGGTAACTTCAACTGGATGAAGGCCCGTGAAGCACTTCTGAGTTCTGAATTCTTTACGGATCAGGAACTCAAGATGATGCGCCCTATCTGCCAGGAAACCGCGTCAGATTCAGCAAACTTCGATATGGTATTGGAGCTGCTGGTACTGACCGGCCGCAGCCTGCCTCATGCACTGATGATGATGATCGGAAGCCTGGCAGGAAAACCCGAACATGGAAGCCAACCTGCGCGCTTTCTACCAATACCATGCAACGGTAATGGAACCATGGGACGGCCCGGCATCTGTGTGTTTCACTGATGGCGTAAAAGTAGGTGCCACACTGGATCGTAACGGTCTGCGACCTTCGCGTTATACCGTGACAAAAGATGACTTCCTGGTAATGGCATCAGAGTCCGGTGTTATTGAAATTGCACCGGAAAATATCCGTTACCGCGGCCGTCTGCAGCCGGGACGAATCTTCGTTGCCGACCTTGAGCAAGGCCGAATCATTGCTGATGACGAAATCAA
This sequence comes from Photobacterium sp. JCM 19050, assembly GCA_001310455.1. GTDB lineage: Bacteria > Pseudomonadota > Gammaproteobacteria > Enterobacterales > Vibrionaceae > Parasalinivibrio. The sequence goes on along the minus strand of BAXG01000008.1, from coordinate 45,340 downwards.
GACAGATATTGCCAACAGCAAACCTTACCAGGCGTGGGTAGAGCAAAACCTTATCCACCTGAACGACCTGCCGGATGCCGAACAGCTCCACAGCCAGCCTTCGGCTGAGCGCCTGCTCCACCATCTCCAGGCATTCGGTGTTACAAACGAAGAAGTGAATGAAATCGTCCTGCCGATGGCGCGTGAGAGCAAAGAGCCTCTGGGTGCTATGGGTGCAGACTGGCCGCTTGCGGTACTGTCGCACCAATCGCAGCATCTCTCACACTACTTCAAGCAGTTGTTTGCCCAGGTAACCAACCCGCCGATTGACCCAATCCGCGAACGTCTGGTTATGTCGCTCAATACTTACCTTGGTCGCGACCAGAATCTGCTGGCTGAATCAGCAGAGCATTGCCGTAAGGTTGAGCTGGAATCCCCGGTTCTGAGCAATGTTGAGCTGGAAAAACTGCGCGCAATCGACAACGACTTCCTCCAGGCCAAAACACTGGATATCGTATTTCGAGCCAGTGGTGAGCCGGGCAAACTGGAACGCGCACTCAAGCGTGTATGCCAGTACGCAGAAGACGCTGTAAACGACGGCTATTCTGTCATCCTGCTGACTGACCGCGCTCTGAACTCTAACCATGCTGCTATCCCGGCCATGCTGGCTGTGGGTGCCGTTCACCACCACCTTATCCGCAAGGGCCTGCGTGCCAAGGCTGATATCGTGATTGAAACCGGTGATGCGCGTGAAACCCATCACTTCGCAACCCTTATCGGCTACGGTGCCAACGCAGTAAACCCGTATCTGGTTCGTGAAACCCTGGTTGATCTCCAGGCCAAGAAGAAGCTTGATGCAGAGACTGACGTCGACTCACTGTTCGGCAACTACCGCAAGGCAATCAATGCCGGCCTGCTGAAAATCTTCTCCAAAATGGGTATCTCCACCGTACAGTCCTATCACGGAGCCCAGATCTTCGAGGCACTGGTATCAGCAAAGCAGTGGTAGACAAATATTTTACCGGCACTGTTACCCGTGTTGGTGGCCTGTCATTGGATGATATCGCCCGCGAAGTACTGGTTCGTCACCGCTTCGGTTACCCGAACCGTGAGATCCCAATCCAGATGCTGGATGTCGGTGGTGTTTACCAGTGGAAGCAGCGTGGTGAAAAACACCTGTTCAACCCGGAAACCATTCACTTGTTGCAACACTCCACCCGCAACCGCGACTTTGCTGAATTCAAGAAATACTGCTCAGCGGTTGATAACCAGGGTGATGATGCCGCAACGCTTCGCAGCCAATTCAAGTTTGTGAAAATCCCTTCACAATCTGTGCCGCTGGATGAAGTTGAATCTGTTGAAAGCATTGTTAAGCGCTTCGCAACCGGTGCGATGAGCTTTGGCTCTATCTCATACGAAGCACACTCCACTCTGGCAGTTGCCATGAACCGCCTTGGTGCCAAGTCCAACTCTGGTGAGGGCGGTGAAGATCCGACCCGATTCGAGAAAAAGGAAAACGGAGACTGGGAACGTTCTGCTATCAAGCAGGTTGCTTCCGGCCGTTTCGGTGTGACCTCTTACTATCTGGCTAACGCCGAAGAGATCCAGATCAAGATGGCTCAGGGCGCCAAGCCCGGTGAAGGCGGTCAGCTTCCGGGTCACAAAGTTGATGACTGGATTGGTGCAACCCGTCACTCGACACCGGGTGTTGGTCTGATTTCGCCTCCGCCTCACCACGATATCTACTCTATCGAGGATCTGGCGCAGCTTATCTACGACCTCAAAAACGCCAACCGCAAAGCGCGTGTGAACGTGAAGCTGGTGTCTGAAGCCGGTGTCGGTACTATCGCCTCTGGTGTTGCCAAAGCAAAAGCAGATGTCATTCTGATCGCCGGTTATGACGGCGGTACCGGTGCATCACCGCTGTCTTCTATTCGTCACGCCGGTCTGCCATGGGAGCTTGGCCTTGCTGAAACCCACCAGACCCTGCTGAAAAACGGCCTGCGTAACCGTGTGGTTGTCCAGTCTGACGGCCAGATGAAAACCCCGCGTGATATCGCCATTGCACCCTGCTCGGTGCTGAGGAATGGGGTGTGGCAACCGCAGCCCTGGTTGTTGAAGGCTGTATTATGATGCGTAAGTGTCACCTCAATACCTGCCCGGTCGGTATCGCCACCCAGGACAAGACTCTGCGTGAACGCTTCGACGGCCGTGTTGAGGATGTTGTTACCTTCTTCAAGTACATGGCAGAAGGCCTGCGTGAAATCATGGCAGAGCTCGGCTTCCGTACCATCAATGAAATGGTTGGCCAGTCACACCGTCTGAAAGTACGTGATGACGTCAACCACTGGAAATACAAGAACATCAACCTTGATACCATCCTGTTCCGTGAAGCACCACGCGACCATGATGGTCTGTATTGCCAGAGCCAGCAGAACCACGGTCTGGAGGCGGTGCTCGATCGCAAGCTGATTGATGCAGCGGCACCGGCACTGACAGAAGGTAAGGCGGTTAACGCCAGCTTCCCGGTGGTCAACACCGACCGTTCAGTCGGTACCATGCTGTCGAACGAAATCAGCAAGACCTACAAGGATCAGGGACTCCCAGAGCCAATGCACGTCAAATTTGACGGCAGTGCCGGCCAGAGTTTCGGGGCATTCCTTGCCAAGGGCGTGACTTTCGAAGTGGAAGGTGATGCCAACGACTACTGGGGCAAAGGCTTGTCTGGCGGTACCCTGGTACTTTACCCGAACCAAAAGGCAGACATTGTTGCTGAAGACAACATCGTTGTCGGTAACGTGGCCTTCTACGGTGCAACATCCGGTGAGTCCTACATCCGTGGTGTTGCCGGCGAGCGTTTCTGTGTCCGTAACTCCGGTGCAAAAGTCATTGTTGAAGGCATTGGTGACCACGGCTGTGAATACATGACCGGCGGTGTGGCCATCATCCTCGGCCAGACCGGACGTAACTTTGCTGCCGGTATGAGCGGCGGTGTGGCTTACGTCTGGGATCAGTTCGGCGATTTCGAATCCAAGCTCAACCCTGAGCTGGTCGATCTTGACCCGCTGGCTGACGAAGACGTGACTTTACTGGTCGACATGATCACCAAGCACAAGGAACTGACTGGCAGTGCCGTGGCAGAGCTTTTCCTCAGCAACAAGGAAGAGAACCTTGGCCGAATCGTCAAGGTTATGCCTCGGGATTACAAAGCCGTACTGGAGAAGCGTAAGGCTGAAGCCGACAACAAGGACGAAGTGGAGGCGATCGATGGGTAAGCCAACCGGATTTATGGAATTTGGCCGCGAGCTGCCAAAGAAAAAAGACCCAAGTGTCCGCATTCAGGACAACAAAGAGTTCGTACTGAACGAGGAGTTCGGGGACAAAATTAACCAGCAGGCATCACGCTGCATGGATTGCGGTGTACCTTTCTGCCATAACGGCTGCCCGATTGGTAACATCATCCCGGAATTCAACGATGCGGTTTACCGCGACAGCTGGGAAGAGGCGTGGAACATTTTAAGTTCTACCAACAACTTCCCAGAATTCACAGGCCGGGTTTGCCCGGCCCCCTGTGAAACGGCTTGTGTCCTGGGGATTAACCAGGATCCAATCACCATCTGTAACATCGAAAAGACCATTGTTGAGCGTGCTTACAAAGAAGGTTACGCCAAGCCGAAAAAACCACGCAGCCGTTCTGGCAAGAAAGTGGCAATTATTGGCTCAGGCCCTGCGGGTCTGTCAGCCGCTGAACAGCTTAACAGTGCCGGTCACGATGTCACTGTGTTCGAGCGCGATGAGAAAGTGGGCGGCCTGCTGCGCTTCGGTATCCCGGATTTCAAGCTCAGCACTGCTGTTATCGACCGCAAGGTCGAGCTCATGGCTGAAGCCGGGGTTAACTTTGTCACTAATGCCCATATCGGCGTAGACGTCAACGCAGAGCAGATCCGTCAGGACTTTGATGCGGTTCTTCTAACCGGGGGCTCTACGGTTCCGCGTGACCTGCCCATTCCGGGCCGAGAGCTCAATGGTGTGTATTTCGCCATGCAGTTCCTCGCGCAGAATAACCGCCGGGCCAACGGCTGGGATCTGAAAACTGATGAGATCCATGCTGGTGGAAAAGACGTTGTTGTCATCGGTGGCGGTGACACCGGTTCAGACTGTGTGGGCACCTCCAACCGACATGGCGCTACCAGCGTTACCCAGGTAGAGATCATGCCGACTCCACCGGAAGATCGCCCAGCCAACCAACCTTGGCCGCACTACCCGATGATCCTGCGCACATCTACCTCACACGAGGAAGGTTGTGACCGTCACTGGAATATCCTGACCAAGGAATTCATCGGTGATGAAAACGGCAACCTCAAGGCGCTGCGCATTGCTGACCTGGTCTGGAAGACTCCAAAGCCGGGTGAACGTCCGGTGTTTGAAGAGGTCATTGGATCAGAGCGTGATATCCCTTGTGAAATGGCGTTTCTGGCAATGGGCTTCCTCCATCCGGAACCTCACGGTGTGCTCGCCCAGCTTGATATCAAACTGGATGACCGGGGCAACGTTGCAACTGAAAACTTTATGACCAACCAGAAAGGTGTATTTGCCGCAGGTGACATGCGCACCGGGCAATCACTGGTTGTGCGTTGTATCAATGAAGGCCGGGAATGCGCCCGGGCAGTCGACAGCTTCCTGATGGGTGAAACCAACCTGGAAGCCAAAGCTGACTCCCTGATGCTTTCCGCATAAGACACATTCGAATAATAACGAGTGTTACTTCCAGTTTTGCCAGCTTTCGGGCTGGCTTTTTTGTTCTCAAAGCAGCGACTTAACGCTGTGCCCGCCAACACAATCTGGTTAAAGAACATTCAAACGATATTGACTAAAAGCCCGAGAAACCCTTTTCATATAATTTATGAAACCACTTCCCAACTATCTTCCTACATTATTTGTGAATAAGATCGACAAATATTGCAGTCTATTATCCTGAAAAAACAGTAATGTAATGGGGTAAATCACCTGAATGAGCGTCTGAAAACTGGCTGGGCATAATTTGACCCATGTCAAGTTTACCGCTATTTTGGAGGGTCGCTGCAAACGGAACCTGCCGTCAGACAGCCCCCAAAAACAACACCGGCATATCGCAAAAGGGATATTCCGGTGACGCAATATCACAATAATTTCGCTATAGCATTTTTATCAACGTGTGATGGAGTCACTGCACTTGTTGCAGTAGCAAGGGAGAATTGCAATGTCTCTTTACAACCCTATGTTGGAAAAGGACAACTGTGGCTTTGGCCTTATTGCCCATATCGAAGGGGAACAGAGTCACAAACTGGTCCGGACCGCGATTTCCGCCCTCGACCGTATGACCCACCGCGGAGGTATCAACTCCGATGGGAAAACCGGTGATGGCTGTGGGTTGCTTTTTCAAAAGCCCGATAAGTTTTTTCAGGTTCTGGCAGAGGAAAACGGCTGGAATCTGAGCCGCCTGTATGGCGTTGGCATGTTATTCCTGAGCCCGGACGAAAGTAAGGCAGCAGAAGCCCGAAAAGTACTGGAAGAGGAAATCAACGCCGAAACCCTGACCATTGCCGGGTGGCGGGATGTGCCCACCAACCCTGAAGTATTGGGCGAAATTGCCCTTTCCTCACTGCCGCGCATTGAGCAGGTTTTCGTAAACGGCCCCGCGGGCTGGCGTGCCCGCGATCTCGAACGCCGGCTTTACATTGCCCGCCGCCGGGCAGAGAAACGTTTGAGCGGTGACCTGATTTTTATATCACCAGCCTCTCAACACAGACCATTGTCTACAAGGGTCTGTGTATGCCGGCGGATCTTCCCCGTTTTTACCTCGATCTGGCTGATCTGCGGCTGGAATCATCTATCTGCCTGTTCCACCAGCGCTTTTCCACCAACACCCAACCACGCTGGCCGCTGGCTCAGCCATTCCGCTACCTCGCCCACAATGGCGAGATCAACACCATTGAAGGTAACCGTCAGTGGGCGCGGGCGCGGGCTTACAAGTTCTCATCCCCTCTGCTGCCGGACCTTGGCACCGCGGCTCCATTCGTGAACGAAACCGGCTCTGACTCCTCCAGTCTGGACAACATGCTCGAGATGCTGCTGGCTGGCGGAATGGATCTGTTCCGGGCCATGCGGATGCTGGTGCCGCCAGCGTGGCAAAACCACCCGGATATGGATGATAGCCTGCGCGCCTTCTACGATTTTAACTCCATGCACATGGAACCCTGGGATGGCCCAGCCGGCATTGTTATGTCTGACGGTCGCTACGCAGCATGTAACCTCGACCGGAACGGGCTTCGTCCCGCTCGTTATGTGGTGACCAAGGACAAACTGATCACCCTGGCGTCGGAAATCGGCATCTGGGATTACGCCCCGGATGAAGTCGCAGAAAAAGGCCGGGTTGGCCCCGGTGAATTGCTGGTGATTGATACCCGCAATGCCAAAGTCTGGCACTCGGCTGAAATCGACGATGACCTGATGAGCCGCCATCCTTACAAGGAATGGCTGGATAAAAGTGTCACCCGGCTTACTCCGATGGAAGAGTTGGACGATGACAGCGCCAACGGCCGTCGCAACCTCCAGGATGAGCAATTAAGTGTCCACCAGAAACTGTTTGGTGTCAGCAACGAGGAAATCGATCAGGTTCTTCGCGTGTTGGGTGATATCGGCCAGGAGGCAACCGGCTCAATGGGAGACGATACCCCGATGGCGGTGCTCTCCTCCCGTGAGCGCCACATTGCGGATTATTTCCGCCAGAAGTTTGCCCAGGTGACCAACCCGCCGATTGACCCGCTGCGTGAAAACCATGTGATGTCACTGGCAACCTGTATCGGCCGCGAAATGAACGTATTTTGCGAAACCGACGGGCACGCTCACCGCGTGGCATTCAAAACGCCGGTTCTGCTTTATTCCGACATGATGCAGTTACTTGATCTTGACGGGGAGCACTACAAAAACAGCATCATAGACATCAATTTCGATCCGTCTTCTGTCGATCTGAAACAGGCGATCCTCAACATCTGTGACGAGGCGGAAAAAGCCGTGCGTGACGGCACTGTGCTTTTGGTACTGACCGACCGGGGGATCAGCAAATCGACGCTGCCGGTACCGGCAGCAATGGCTGTCGGTGCAGTGCAGAAAAGATTGGTAGACACCAACCTTCGCTGCGACGCCAATATCGTGGTGGAAACCGGCTCAGCCCGTGACCCACACCAGTTCGCTGTCCTGCTTGGTTTTGGTGCCACTGCGGTTTACCCATATCTGGCTTACGAGACCATTGCCAAGCTGGTGGACAGCGGAGCGATGAACAAAACCTACCGTGAGGCGATGCTGAACTTCCGTAACGGCATCAATAAGGGGCTGTTCAAGATCATGTCCAAGATGGGCATCTCAACCATCGCTTCTTATCGCTGCTCCCAGCTGTTTGAAGCAATCGGCCTGCATGACGATGTGGTAGAGCTTTGTTTCCATGGCGTTGCCAGCCGGATCCAGGGAGCAAGTTTTGAAGACTTCCAGCAGGATCTTTTCAACCTTTCCCGAAAAGCGTGGCTCAAGCGCAAGCCGCTGGAGCACGGCGGATTACTGAAATACGTCCATGACGGTGAGTACCACGCCTACAACCCGGATGTGGTACGTACCTGCAAAGCGCCGTGAAATCTGGTGACGAGGTGGATTACAAGACCTACGCCGCGACGGTTAACAGCCGCCCGGTATCCTCGCTTCGTGATCTCTTCAAACTGAAAAAGAGCGATACGCCACTTCCGCTTGAGAAAATTGAGCCGGACTCCGAGCTATACAAGCGCTTCGATTCAGCAGCCATGTCTATCGGCGCCCTGAGCCCCGAAGCGCATGAGGCCCTTGCCATTGCGATGAACCGTCTTGGCGGCCACTCAAACTCCGGGGAAGGCGGTGAAGACCCTCGCCGTTTCAATTCTGAGCGCAACTCCCGGATCAAGCAGATCGCATCCGGCCGTTTTGGCGTTACCCCACACTACCTGACCAATGCCGATGTATTGCAGATTAAGGTTGCCCAGGGTGCCAAGCCGGGTGAAGGCGGGCAGCTTCCGGGTCACAAGGTGACGGCAGAAATCGCCCGCCTGCGTTATTCGGTACCGGGAGTGACCCTGATTTCACCGCCGCCACACCACGATATCTATTCGATTGAGGATCTCGCCCAGCTGATTTTTGACCTCAAGCAGGTCAACCCGAATGCTGTCGTTTCGGTAAAACTGGTATCAGAGCCGGGTGTCGGCACTATTGCAACGGGTGTAGCGAAAGCCTACGCCGACCTCATTACCGTCTCCGGTTATGACGGCGGTACCGGTGCCAGTCCGCTCACCTCAGTGAAGTACGCAGGCAGCCCGTGGGAGCTCGGTCTCGCTGAAACCCAGCAAGCCCTGGTGGAAAACGGCCTTCGCCACAAAGTTCGCCTGCAAGTCGACGGTGGCCTGAAAACCGGACTGGATATCGTCAAAGCCGCTATCCTCGGTGCGGAAAGTTTCGGCTTTGGGACTGCGCCAATGGTAGCGCTGGGCTGTAAATACCTGCGTATCTGCCACCTGAACAACTGCGCAACCGGCGTTGCAACCCAGGACGACACCCTGCGTAAGGAATACTTCAAAGGGTTGCCGGAGCAGGTGATGAACTTCTTCAAGGGACTTGCCGAAGAAGTACGCGAACTGATGGCGGAGCTTGGGGTAGAAAAACTGACTGATCTTATCGGCCGGACAGATTTGCTCGAAGCACTTGATGGTTACACCGCCAAGCAGGCCAAACTGGATCTCTCACCGATCCTCCGCGCACCGGTGCCTTGGTCGGGTAAGGAAGTGTACTGCACGGAGCCCAACCGGCCGTTTGACTGCGGCGAGCTCAACCAGAAACTGTTTAACGAGCTTGAAGCGGCTATCCAAAACCGGACCAGCGCCAACGTGTTTATGGACATCCGTAACACAGACCGCTCCGTGGGAGCCAAATTGTCCGGCGAAATCGCCCGGCGTTATGGCAACAACGGCATGGCCGGCTCGCCTCTCAACATCCAGCTTCGCGGGACGGCCGGGCAGTCTTTCGGCGTCTGGAATGCCGGTGGTGTGAACCTGGATCTTATCGGTGATGCCAACGACTACGTAGGAAAAGGAATGGCCGGAGGCCGGGTTGTCGTCCGCAGCCCGGTTGGGTCTGCTTTCCTTGGCCATGAGTCCACCATTATCGGCAACACCTGTCTGTATGGCGCAACCGGCGGTAAGCTGTTTGCCGCAGGCCGGGCCGGTGAGCGTTTTGCAGTCCGTAACTCCGGCGCCCTTGCCATTGTGGAAGGGGCCGGTGACAACGCCTGTGAATACATGACCGGGGGGATTGTTGCCATCCTTGGCCGCACCGGTGTGAACTTCGGTGCCGGTATGACCGGTGGCTTCGCTTATGTACTCGATGAGGAGGACGATTTTGCCCGCCGGGTAAACCCGGAACTGGTTGAGGCAATATCCCTGGATGAACTGACTATTCACCAGGAACACCTTCGCGGCCTGATTGACCGCCACCTTGAGCTGACCGGTTCAGACCGAGCCCAGAGTATTCTGGCAGACTTTGAGCAATGGGTAAGCAAGTTCTATCTGGTGAAACCAAAAGCGGCCGACGTGCGTTCCCTGTTGGGACACCAGAGCCGCAGCGCAGCAGAACTGCGTGTTCAGGCGCAGTAACGGAGGGATCCATGAGCCAGAACGTATACCAATTTATTGACGTCCAGCGTATTGATCCGCGAAAGAAGCCGCTCAAGGCACGCAAGACGGAATTTATCGAAATTTATGAGCCCTTCACGGACAATCAGGCCAAAGCTCAGGCAGATCGCTGCCTGGATTGCGGAAATCCGTACTGTGAATGGAAATGCCCGGTCCATAACTACATCCCCCAATGGCTGAAACTTGCCAATGAAGGCCGGATCATGGAAGCGGTGGAGCTTTCCCACCAGACCAACAGCCTGCCGGAAGTGTGCGGCCGGGTCTGCCCGCAGGACCGCCTCTGCGAAGGTTCGTGTACGCTCAATGAGGACTTTGGCGCCGTCACCATCGGCAACGTCGAAAAATATATCACTGACAAAGCCTTTGAGATGGGCTGGCGTCCGGATATGTCTCACGTTGAGTGGACGGACAAACGCGTCGCCATCATTGGTGCAGGACCTGCCGGCCTTGCCTGCGCAGATGTCCTGGTAAGAAACGGTGTGAAACCGGTGGTTTTTGACCGCTACCCGGAAATCGGCGGTCTGCTGACCTTCGGTATCCCGTCGTTTAAGCTTGAAAAAGAAGTCATCATCCGTCGCCGGGAAGTCTTTACTGACATGGGCGTGGAGTTCAGGCTCAACACCGAGGTCGGCTCAGATGTATCCATGGATGATCTGGTCAGCGAATTTGACGCGGTATTTATCGGTGTCGGCACGTACAAATACATGCGAGCCGGTTTGGATAACGAAGATGCTCCCGGCGTTTTCGATGCCCTGCCGTTTCTTGTCGCCAATGCCAACCGGGTGATGGGGTTTGAAAAATCCCCTTCAGATTTTATCGACATGAAAGGCAAGCGCGTCGTAGTGCTTGGGGGGGTGACACCGCCATGGACTGTGTGCGTACCTCCATCCGACAAGGTGGCAAGGAAGTCATCTGTGCCTACCGTCGGGATGAAGCCAACATGCCGGGATCGCGTCGTGAGGTAAAAAATGCCCGAGAGGAAGGCGTGAAGTTCATGTTCAACCTCCAGCCACTGGGTGTTGAAGTGAATGCCCGCGGTCAGGTAAGCGGCGTGAAGGTGGTGAAAACCGCACTGGGTGAACCTGATGCCGCCGGTCGCCGTCGACCGGAGCCGGTTAAAGGCAGCGAGCATGTCCTTCCGGCAGATGCCATTATCATGGCGTTCGGCTTCCAACCCCACAAAATGGAATGGCTGGAACCCTTTGGCGTTGATGTTGACCAGTGGGGTCGAATTCAGGCTCCTGCTCAATCGGCGTTCCCATTCCAGACCAGCAATGAGAAGATCTTTGCCGGTGGCGACGCGGTACGCGGATCTGACCTTGTGGTAACGGCTATCGATGAAGGCAGGAAAGCGGCAGAAGGCATCATGGATTTCCTTGACGTCTGACGTTGCCTGCTCGGCTGATAAAGATGCCCGCCATGTGCGGGCATCGTGTTTTATCTTGCTCTCGATTCGCGGCCAGCCGTGATACAATCGCGCAATTGTTATTTAGTTATCTTTGATGAGAAAAGAGCCAATGAATATCGGTATTATCGGTGCCATGGAACAGGAAGTTTCCATCCTGAAGCAACAGCTGGAAAACTGCTATGTGCAGGAAAAAGCTGGCTGTAAATTCTACACTGGCAAACTCCACGGCATGGATATTGTTCTGCTTCAGTCAGGTATCGGTAAGGTAGCTGCCGCGGTTGGTACATCCATCCTGCTGGAAACCCACAAGCCTGACGTTGTCATCAACACAGGTTCTGCCGGCGGTTTTGATTCCAGCCTGAACCTGGGTGACGTGGTGGTTTCTTCAGAAGTTTGCTACCACGATGCCGATGTCACTGCGTTCGGCTATGCACTTGGCCAGCTGCCAGCGATGCCAGCGGCATTCGAGTCAGCCCCTAAACTGATGGATCTCGCTGAGCAGGCCCTGGCAGCAATGGAACCTCAACCGCATGCTGTACGCGGCCTCATCTGTACCGGTGATGCCTTTGTCCACACAGCTGAAAAGCAGCAATTTATCCGAGACAACTTCCCGGCAGTCATCGCTGTTGAAATGGAGGCAGCTGCCATTGCACAGGCATGCCACCAGTTCAAAACACCGTTCGTTGTGGTGCGTGCAATTTCTGACGTCGCAGATAAAGAGTCTCCAATGACATTTGATGAGTTCCTGCCTTTGGCGGCGAAGAGCTCTTCAGAAATGGTCAACAAAATGATCCAACTGCTGGCTGACGCCTAATCACAGGCTTTGCCATGGACAGCCAGGACATTCTGACCATCCTGCAACACCATGCTGCCCTCCTCGCCATGTTGGGAGGGCTGTTGCTCCACTGGGTCATGCCGGTACCGGATTACATTAACCCGCTCTCTTATTGCCGCCGCTTTGCCCTGCTACTGTCCGGCAAAGTGAACCACCAGGCCGACAGCGAACAGCAGCGCCGCCTGTCAGGCATACTTTCCTTTGCGATAATCTGGCTCACCCTTGCAGTGCTTCTCATCGCCACCGCGCAGCTCGTCTGGCAACCCGCATTCTATGACTTGTTCCTTTTGTGGCTGGCATTGGGGTGGAAACCGACCCATCATCTGGGTCAATCACTGGCAACCTCTATGTCGCAGAAGACAAAGGCACAGCGCGACTGCTGCTCTCCAGCCAACTGAATCGTGAAACCGAAGGGCTTTCTATGGTTGGCCTCGGCAAAGCGGGAGCCGAAACCCTGCTGATGGGATATGGCCGCAATGTTATCAGCGTCCTTTTCTGGTACGGGCTGCTCGGCGGAATCGGCGCATTCCTTTACAGCCTGACCGCCACATTGGCAAGAGGGTGGTCTCCAAGCCGGAAACAATTTGACCCTTTTGGCCGTTTCACGGCTTCCGCACTCGCTGTGCTGGATATCGTTCCGCTGCGTCTGTTTGCCCTGCTTATCTGTTGCGGCAAAGGCTTTCGCACCGGATTCCGCGCCTTGATGAGCGAAGGAGAAAAGTGGCGGGCACCCGGGGCCGGATGGCTGCTCAGCAGTGCCGGCAGCAAATGGGAACTGTCTCTCGGCGGCCCGGCCATCTATCAGGGAACGAAGCAGGAGCGGCGTAAAATGGGTGGACAAGTGGTGCCAGCTGGCTATCATCTGTCGCTCCTCAACCATACGTTGCAGAAAAAGACACTGTACTGGATTGCCCTTCAGTCTGTTGTCATGCTCATTTTTACCCTTTAGGACAATCATGAACGGATTCCCAAAGCTACTGAGCCAGCTTCTGGCGTTTTTCGCTGTTTTGCTTACAGCCGCGCCTTCCGTGGCGAAACTTCCCACTGTTATCAGCCTCTCTCCACACAGCACCGAACTTGCTACGCAGCCGGTCTGGGAAACCAGATGATCGCCGCCAGTGAATACAGCGATTTTCCGGTGGCAGCCAAACAGCTTGAGCGTGTGGCCAATTATCGCGGCATTAAGTTAGAGCGCATCGTAACGCTCAACCCCGGTCTGATTCTGGCCTGGAAAGGTGGTAACCCTCCAAGGCAAATGGAGGCGCTGGAAAACCTGGGATTCAAGATTATCTACACCAACCCGGAGAGTCTGGAAGACATTGCTGATGCGGTGGATATGCTTGGCAAATGGTCTCCGGATCCCGAAAAAGCTACTGCACTAGCCAACTCCCTGCGGGAGCGCTTCCGGCAAATCCGCCATGATTACCAGGACAAACGGCAGGTCAGCTATTTCTACCAGCTTAGCGGCGCACCACTGATGACAGTCTCTTCCAAGAACTGGCCGGCGCCGGTGTTCGAAACCTGTGGTGGTAAAAATATTTTCAACAACAGCCCGGCCGCTTACCCGCAAGTCAGCCCGGAGCAGGTCATTGTCCGCAAGCCGGAAGTCATCTTCGTATCACGCCACGCCGAGGGCGATAATCCCTGGTGGAACAATTGGGCGAATGAGATACCTGCGGTAAAAAACAATGATGTCTGGACGCTCAACACTGACTGGCTCAATCGCCCGACACCCCGCACATTGAAAGCGTTGGAACAGGTTTGCGGTTATCTGGATGCCGTAAGGGAATCGGTAAAAATCAGTTAACAGCAATAATCAGAACCGATGACAACTCAGGGGGCTCACAGCCCCCTGAATTGTTTAAAAAACAGTTAGTGAAAAGCATCACAGATGCAGGGTTACCGGATTGAGAATCACCCTGTGCCACGTAAAATCGCCGCGATTCTTTCTATGCATTTTTTAAAGGATTTCCAATGCTGTTGTATCTGCTCGATATGTTTGGCACCGCGGTATTTGCTGTCTCCGGCGTCCTGCTTGCGGGCAAGTTACGCATGGATCCCTTTGGTGTCATTGTGCTCGCGGCCGTAACCGCCATCGGCGGCGGTACTATCCGGGATATGGCGCTCGGTGCCACGCCGGTATTCTGGATTACAGACACCAACTACATTTGGGTAATATTAATTACCTGCGCCGTATCCATGGTGGCAATCCGCCGTCCGCGTCGGGTTCCCTGGTATGTCCTGCCGGTTGCCGATGCCATCGGTCTCGCGGTCTTCGTTGCCATCGGTGTCAACAAAGCGCTGCAGTTTGGTGCTTCCCCGATGGTGGCTGTCATTATGGGTGTGATGACCGGCTGTGGTGGCGGCATTATCCGTGACATCCTTGCCAGAGAAATTCCGATGGTGCTTCGAACCGAAGTCTACGCAACAGCCTGTATCGCTGGCGGATGCATCCACACCATTGCACTGGCGATGGGCTCGGATGCGGTCACTTCCTCGATTGCCGGCATCCTGACAACATTGCTTATCCGGCTGGCTGCAATTCGCTGGCACCTTTCCCTGCCAGCATTTGATCTTCCCGGCAAGTAGTTTAAGGCAGGCACAAAAAAGGCGCTGAGCGCCCTTTTCACACTGCGTGTAATCTTAAGCCAGCGTTACACGGGCAAACTTACGTTTACCAACCTGGTAAACCGCAGTACCAGCCGCAGGAACCAGCTTGGTGTCTTCTACCTTTTCGCCGTCCATCTTCACCGCACCCTGGCGGATCATACGCATGGCGTCAGAGGTTGAACCGACCAGATCGGCATCTTTCAGCAGGTTGGCGATAGCAATGCCCTGCTCAAAAGAGAACTCAGGCATTTCATCCGGCATCGCGCCTTTCTGGAAACGGTTGATGAAGTCTTGCTCAGCTGCATCGGCATCCGCTTCAGAATGGAAACGGGCGATGATTTCTTTTGCCAGCAGGATTTTCACATCACGCGGGTTTTTGCCGGCTTCAACGTCAGCTTTCAGTTGGGCAACTTCTTCCAGCGGGCGGAAAGAAAGCAGCTCATAGTACTGCCACATCAGATCATCAGAGATAGACATGATCTTACCGAACATCTCGGTAGGTGCTTCACTTACACCGATATAGTTATGGGCAGACTTGGACATTTTCTTCTCGCCGTCCAGACCCACCAGCAGTGGCATCATCAGTACAACCTGTTGTGGCTGTCCGTGCTGCTTTTGCAGTTCACGACCCATCAGCAGGTTGAACTTCTGGTCAGTACCACCCAGCTCAACATCAGCCTTCAGTGCCACAGAGTCATAACCTTGCAGGAGCGGATAGATAAACTCGTGGATGGCGATAGGCTGGTTGCCGGCATAGCGCTTTTTGAAATCATCTCGCTCAAGCATGCGGGCTACGGTTGAGCTCGCTGCCAGGCGGATCATGCCTTCAGTACCCAGTTCCTTCAGCCAGCTGGAGTTGAATTCAATACGGGTCTTGGCTGGATCCAGGATTTTGAATACCTGCTCTTTGTAGGTTTCTGCGTTTGCCAGAACCTGTTCAGGCGTCAGTGGAGGACGGGTGGTGTTTTTACCACTTGGGTCACCAACCATACCGGTAAAGTCACCGATCAGGAAGATAACTTCATGGCCCAGATCCTGGAAGGCACGCAGCTTGTTCAGGATAACGGTGTGACCAAGGTGAATGTCCGGCGCCGTTGGATCGGCACCCAGTTTGATGCGCAAAGGACGGTTTTCTTTCAGCTTGGCAATAAGCTCTTCTTCTGGAATCAGTTCTTCGACACCGCGTTTAATTTCGGCAAGTGCGGCTTCAAGGTTTGCCATTGTTTCTTGCTCCCACTGATTTGGCAAAATGTGATAGAGCGACATACTACTTGAATAGCGATGTGATTTGAAACCAGTTAGACTTAACCGTTGTCTATATTGCTACCGGGTTACGTTTTTTTACCTCAATGATCGTGTCGAAATTTAACGCCTTGCCGCGATTCCAGCGCATCATGCTGATAATTGCCTTCACTGCGGCAATGCTGCTGTTCTTTCTTCCGTCCGGGCAAAGCTCTCCAGCCCGTGATACCCGGTATAAAATCGGTCAGGCTTACCCCCTTCCTATTTCAAACCTGGTTTCCCTTGCCGGTGACGCTGAAATTGCCTCTGTCGAAAAACCGCTAAAGTGGCAGAAATTTACCGTACAGTCCGGTGAAAGCCTTGCTGTCATATTTGACAAAGCAGGCCTCAGCCCCGCTACGTTGTACCGGTTGATAAACAGCGATGAGGGCGCAAAATCCTCACAAAATTGCGTCCCGGGGATGAAATCAGGCTGGGTATCGACGAAAACGGGGAGCTGGTAAAACTTATCCAGCCACGCAGTGCGTATGAGACTCTGGTGGTGGATAAAACAGACGACGGCTTCCAGTCCAGTTGATACGCGCTCCACTGACACCCAACTTAATTATGCCAGTGCCACCATCACATCCAGTTTCTGGAATGCCGGTGTTGAAGCGGGCCTGACCGGCAACCAAATCATGCAACTGGCCGGTATTTTTGGCTGGGATATCGACTTTGCCCTCGACATCCGGGGCGGGGACAAATTTGAAGTGCTGTATGAAGAGCAATTTGTCGAAGGCGAGCACGTTGGCAGCGGCGAAATTCTTGCTGCGTCATTCACCAACCAGGGTGAAACCTTCACAGCTATCCGGGCGGAATCCGGTAAGTATTATGACGAAAACGGTCGAGCAATGCGCAAAGCCTTCCTGCGCTCGCCCTTGAGCTTCCGTTACGTCAGCTCCAACTTCAACCCTCGCCGCCTGCACCCGGTAACCGGCAAGGTGAAAGCACACCGTGGTACGGATTACGTCGCGCCCGTCGGCACACCTATTTGGGCTGCCGGTGATGGTGTGGTTCAGAAATCCGGATACAACAAATACAACGGAAACTATGTCTTTATCCGGCATACCTCTACCTATATCACCAAGTATTTGCACCTGACTAAGCGCTACGTCAAAACCGGACAGCGTGTTAAGCAGGGCCAGACAATCGGTACTCTGGGTGGTACCGGCCGCGTGACCGGCCCACACCTGCACTATGAATTCCTGGTAAACGGCGTTCACCGCAACCCTCGCACCGTAAAGCTTCCGCAGTCCAAGTCTCTGCAAGGCAGAGAGAAGCAGGAGTTTATTTCCCTGGCGCAGAGCCGCCTTGAGCAGATGCAGAAAATGGGCATGCTCTGGGCTGCATTGGGTCCGGTATTGAACAAGTCCTGACAGCTGTAGAATTCAGCCTCTGGATGGAAAAAAGAAAGGGCCTCTCGGCCCTTTCTTTGTTTATCACGGGTGCTAACTTGGTAACCCTTGCTGTTTATGCCGAGCGTCTTCAAGCGGGCTGATATTATCCGGCTCGGAAGTTTCTCCCTCTTCTTCCACAATCAATGCTGGTTTACGCTCCCGCCCAAGCATCAGCAGGCAGGGAGTAAGGACCAGTGTCAGCACGGTTGCGAAAGCAAGCCCACCCGCTACCGCAGTCGCTAATTGCGACCACCACTGGGTGCTGGGCGCACCAAATTCAATTTTGCGGTTAACCAGGTCAATGTTCATTTCCAGCACCATGGCAGAAGACCCAGAATGGTCGTTACCGTGGTCAACATAACCGGACGCAGACGCTGAGCGCCGGTTCGCATGATAGCATCGAGCTTGGCAATACCTTCCCGGCGCAGCACATTGTAGGTATCGATAAGAACGATATTGTTGTTAACCACAATACCGGCCAAAGAAATCACCCCGATGCCGGACATAATGATGCCAAACGGCCTCTGTACAACCAGCAAGCCAAGGAACACACCAACAGTGGAGAACAGCACCGCACTCAGAATCAGGAATGACTGGTAGAAGCTGTTGAACTGGGTCAGCAGGATCATTGCCATTACTGCCAGCGCGATAATGAAGGCGTTCATCAGGAATGCCTGTGACTTGTTCTGATCCTCGTTTTCACCACGGATTTTGAAGGTCACACCTGCTGGCAGCTCCATTTCCTCAAGCTCTGCGGTGATTTTCGGCAACTCGAGCTAAGGTTGTAACCCTCAGTCATATCCGCCATCACTTCAAGAACCCGCTCACCACCCGCACGCCGGATAACACCTTGCTTTGCTGCGGTGAAATTTCGGCAAAGTTGGTGATTGGCACCAATCCATAAGCCGTTTTAACGCGAAGCTCGTCGAACTTGCCGATATCACGTTTATCTGCCGGATAGCGTACAAGGATATCCACTTCTTCATCTGCATCGTCCGGCAGGTACTCTCCAATCGACAGGCCGTTAGTAACAAATTGAACCGTATTACCGAGCAAGGTTGCGTCCGCGCCATATCGTGCGGCGTCTGCACGGTCAATTTCAATCGCCCAGTCAATACCGCCCTTAGGGCTGCTGTCGTTGATGTTGGTGAAAGCCTCATGGGTTTCCAGCCAGTCTCGCACCTGATGTACCGCCTGGTTGAGTGCATCATAGTCAGAGCTGGTCAGCTCTATCTCCAGATCGTTTTCACTTGGCGGGCCGGCTTCCGGGAATTTGAACTCCAGTTCCAACCCGGCAAGATCGGCGGTGTTTTCCCGGATGTCAGCAATGATTTCTTTCACCTTGCGCCGGTACTGCCAGTCGACCGGGTTAAACTGGATCTGGCCAATCTGGTCATCGCCGCCGGTTCGGGTATAGATGGACTTCACTTCATCCATCCCCAATACCCGTTCTTCGACCTGGCGCATCAGCGCGTCTTTCTCATGGATCGACAGATCACCATGCGAACGCACCTTAATATTGAAGGAAACCGGGTCAACGTCCGGGAAGAACTCCACCCCAAGCCCCGCTTTCCCATAGCTGTACATGACAGCGGCAGAAAACGCGATTGCCACCAGCAGGATTTTCAGCGGGTGTTTAAGCGCAACGCCGAGGGTCGATAAATAGAGCTTGGTAAACCCGGTTGCCTGGCTGAAATCCCCCTCTTCGAGGGCGAGCATCCGGCGCTGTCTGTCTTTTGAAACCGGGAGCGGCTTACCAACAAGGGAACCCAAAACTGGGACAAACAGCAATGCCATCACCAAAGAGGCTGACAGCGTGGCTATCAGGGTCATCGGTAGGTACTTCATAAACTCACCGACAATATCCGGCCAGAACATCAGCGGGGCAAAGGCCGCCAGTGTCGTGGCTGTAGATGCCGTTATCGGCCAGGCCATCCGCTTGGCTGCCTCCCGGTAAGCCTGTTTGCGGTGTATCCCCTCGCGCATCCGGCGGTCAGCAAATTCGGTCACAACGATGGCACCGTCCACCAGCATACCAACCGCCATGATAAGCGCGAACAGCACAACAATGTTCACCGTCAACCCGGCAAAGCCAAGAATCGCCAATCCGGTCAGGAAAGAGCCGGGAATGGAGATTCCAACCAGCAACGCCGTTCGGGCCCCCAGAATGGCGATGATGACGATCACCACCAGAATGATGGCAGAAAGTATGTTGTTCTGAAGATCGTTCAGCATGATCTTCACATCTTCAGAGGCATCCCACGTGTAGCGAACATTAAGATTTGCCGGCCATTCGCTGCGCGTTTGCGCTTTTTCCATCACCGCTTTGACCAGCTCGACGGTCTCGATGATGTTTTCCCCGGCACGCTTTTTCACATCCAGCACCACAGCAGGCTGCCCATCCAGGCGGGCGAAGCTGCTGGGGTCTTTAAAGGCCCGGCGCACGGTGCAATGTCGCCGAATGTCACTACCTGCTTGCCATCAACTTTGATAGGAAGCTCGAGAATATCCTTGGCGGAATGGAAAACCGACGGCACTTTCACTGAAAAGCGGCCATAACCGGTATCCACAAACCCGGCTGCAACAACCCGGTTATTGCTGGCAATCAGGTTATAGATGCTTTGCTGGTCGAGGCCATAGCTCTCCATCAAAAGCGGATCCACCAGCACTTCCACCACATCTTCCCGATCACCGGCAATGTCGACTTCCAGCACCTGCCGGAAGCTTTCGAGCTGATCCTGCAAACGGCGGGCTATCTGGACGATAGACCGCTCCGGCACGGTTCCGTAGAGAACCACCGACAATACGGGCTCCTCACTGGCCAGTGTGACTTCATGGACTGTGGCTCATCAGAATCAGCCGGCAGCTTGGTGCGGCGAGATCCACCGCATCACGGACATCAGCCATCGCCTTGTCGAGATCCACCCCGACATTAAACTCCAGCGTGACCGATGCATGCCCTTCCGAGGCAATGGCGGTCATCTCTTTCACACCGGTAACCGATTGCAGCTCCTGCTCTATCGGGCGGACAAGCAAGCGCTCAGCATCTGTTGGAGATATACCTGAATGCCCCACAGAAACATAGATAACCGGAATGGTGATATCCGGGTTTGCCTCTTTGGGAATGGTGATGTAGGTAACCGTGCCCGTCAGTAGCAGAAACACCAGCAGCGTCATCATGCTGCGAGTGCGGGCCATGGACGCTTCAATGACTGTGCGCATAGACCCTCCTTACTGTTTGCCGGCTTGCGGGCTGTTCAATGTGGCTTCCACTTCATCCCCGTCACGGACAAAACCCTGCCCGACAGTAATGATGTCAACACGTTGCCCCAACCCTGTCAGCCAGACGCCGTCTGACTCGGCTTTTACCAACTTGATCGGAATAAACTTCACCCGGTTTTGATCCACCAGGGTTTTGACACCGAGGTTGCCATTTTCATCCAGAGCCAGCATCGCCGGGGTCAGTTTTACCGCCAGCTTTTCATCAAGGGGAAGTTCCACTTCTGCACTGATCCCGGCCGGTAACGCCTGGCCCGGGTTGTCGATGGTCAATTCAATACCAAAGGTGTTGGTGGTTTCAGAGGCAATGCTCGAACGGTAGCGCAAGCTGCCCTGGCGGGTTTCACCACTCACCAGAGTTACCTGCGCCTGGCTGCCGCTATCAAGCTGTCCGATATGGCGCTCACTGACATCAGCCTTTACCACCAAAGGGTTGAGATCAACCAACTGCCCGATAGGATCGCCGATACCCACGTAATCGCCCTGCTCTATATGCAAAGATTCGAGGATGCCAGTAAACGGGGCTTTGACGTCGGTATTGGCAAGCGCAAGTTTCAGGTTGGCAACGGCGGCTTTGGCCTCAGCAAGGTTGGCTTCTGCCAGGCTGAAAGAGACCTCACCCTGCAGGCCTTTTTTCCTCAAGGACGCAGCGGCGCTGTATTCCTTTTGACGGGCTTTCAGCAGCGCCTGGGCTTGCCTGAGCTGGGCAGCGCGATCAGCGGTATCGATCTGGGCGATCAGTTGGCCTTTCTCTACCCGGCTGCCTTTGGTGACCGCCAGGCTCAGGATTTTACCGGAAACTTCTGCCGACACCGTTGAGGTCCGGTCTGGCGCGGTTCGTCCGTAGAGTGTAATTGTCCGGGTAACAGGCGCGGCATTGAAAGTTGTTGCTTTCACTCTGGCAAGGTGTTGTTGCGGTTTTTCATCCTTGCCTGACGTCTGGTTTTCCTGATCCTGCCCGCTGGCAAGCCATGCAACCAGTGAAAGGATAAGGACCAAAGAAATGATCCAGGGTTTGGAAGAAAAGAAGTAATTAACGCGTTGCCATGCAGCCATAGTCTGTATCCCTGACGTTGGTAAGCAAATCTGGCAGTTCTGGTATGAAACTGCTTCATTCCGGACGACATCCTACTGTCCGGTTCACCGCTTTATTCAAACAGCCTAAACGGTTTTAAATTGAATGAATACATGAAAATGCGAATCAGTTTGGTTGATACCAAAAGGAAGCCTTTGGCTACAAACACAATTCACAACAACCAGACACCTAACTGATGCCCGTGTTCATATCTACAATCAGATATATCAAAAATCGTGCCTGCAACTAAAGTACTGAATTTGCGTGGCACATTTTTTACGAGCGGCGTAATTGACTAAATGTTCGCAATTTTTGCCGCATCGATTAATGAAATGTGCCTATGGGTACGCGGGGCGCCTGAAAGAGATCAGACGCTGAAAGAAGCTCCACAACCACAGGTTGTTTTAGCATTCGGGTTGCTGACAAAGAAACGTGAACCTTCTAGTCCTTCGGTGTAGTCTACTTCGCCACCAATCAGGTATTGCAGGCTCATTGGATCCACAACCAGAGTCACGCCGGAATTTTCGATGGTCATATCCCCATCGTTAACTTTTTCATCAAACGTAAAGCCGTACTGGAAACCACTGCAACCGCCACCTGTGATATAGACACGGAGTTTGAGATTCGGGTTTTCTTCTTCGGCAATCAGCGCTTTTACCTTGCTCGCTGCAGCGTCAGTAAACTGAAGTGGCAATTGGGTTTCGCTCATTATGTCCTCACATCACTGCCAAGTGTTTTGGCTTAAATTATCTAATACCCGACTAAATCGTTCAAGTATTAGACATCTATTCAACTGAATTTTCTTTGCAATCGTATCACCAATTACCGGATTCACGCACGCGACAACACTTGGCGATTTCCGCTACAATTCCGGCCAACGTTCTAGAGCCAAATTCAAACAGGAATAAAGTATGACCCGATCAGCTGATTTATATGCGAAGGCCCGCAAAACCATTCCCGGTGGCGTAAACTCCCCGGTTCGCGCCTTCAATGGTGTTGGTGGTACGCCGCTGTTTATCGAACGCGCTGATGGTGCCTACATCTATGACGCCGACAGCAAAGCCTATGTCGATTACGTGGGTTCATGGGGACCGATGATTCTGGGTCACAACCATCCGTCCATCCGCAATGCTGTTATCAAGCAGCGGAAAATGGCCTGAGTTTTGGTGCGCCCACTGAAGGCGAAATTACCCTGGCAGAACTGGTTTCAGAGCTGGTTCCATCCATGGAAATGGTTCGCATGGTGAGCTCTGGTACAGAAGCAACCATGAGTGCTATCCGCTTGGCGCGCGGTTTTACCAAGCGTGACAAGTTCATCAAGTTTGAAGGCTGCTACCACGGCCACACAGACTGTTTGCTGGTTAAGGCCGGTTCAGGAGCCTAACACTGGGCGAGCCGAACTCACCGGGGGTTCCGGCTGATTTTGCCAAACACACACTGACCTGCACCTATAACGATCTGGCTTCAGTGAAAGAGGCCTTTGAAAACCATCCTGAAGAAATTTCATGCATCATCGTAGAGCCGGTTGCAGGTAACATGAACTGCATCCCGCCGGCAGAAGGCTTCCTTCAGGGCCTGCGTGAACTGTGTGACCAATATGGTGCGCTGCTGATCCTGGACGAAGTGATGACCGGTTTCCGTGTATCCCTTGGTGGTGCGCAGGCTTTCTACGACGTAAAACCAGACCTTACTACGCTGGGTAAGGTTATCGGTGGTGGCATGCCAGTTGGCGCCTTTGGCGGCCGCCGTGACGTAATGGAATATATCGCCCCTACCGGTCCGGTTTACCAGGCGGGAACACTGTCCGGCAACCCTATCGCTATGGCTGCCGGTCTGGCGTGTCTGACAGAACTGCGCAAAGACGGTAACGAAGCGAAGCTGGCCGAAACCTGTAAGCGCGTGGCCGAAGGCTTTAAGGCAGCGGCAGACAAACACGGTATTCCTCTGGTTGTTAACTATGCCGGTGCGATGTTCGGTTTCTTCTTCACTGACAAAGAGAGCGTAACGTCTTTTGCAGACGTTCAGCAGTGCGATACCGAGCGCTTCAAGCAGTTTTTCCACCTGATGCTGGATCGTGGTATTTATCTGGCACCATCTGCGTTCGAAGCCGGTTTTGTTTCTCTGGCTCACACCGACGATGAGATCGAGAAAACCCTGATGGCAGCAGACGAAGCTTTTGCCGAACTCGCGAAGTAAGCCAAATACAGAGAAGGCGGCTCAGCGGCCGCCTCTTTTTTACGCAATAAAGATACTGGAAGTACCCGAAGCCTCACTGCCAGTAAAACGCCACCAGCGCGAGTATCACAATTAGAACCATCCAAAGCGGACTGAAGCGCTTTTTCTTTTTGGTCTCACAGCCACAGCTGTCATTACAGCAACCCACGTCTTTTTCTCCCGTTTAAATTCCCCGCCCGTACATTACGGCGGTGCGACACACCGATCAATTTCTAATCGTGCAAACATATTGACGTCATTTGGGGTTATAGTACGCCTAACTGTCTGATCCATGCTGCAAAGGAATTCTGACGTGACAAGACCTTTTAAAGCCGAGCCCCGGCACTGGATACTGATTGCTGTGCTTGCGGTTGCCGTATATGCGAGCTACCTGCTGCTTGAGCCCTACATGGGATCAATCATTCTGGGCTTTATTGTTTCCCTCCTGTTTCTGCCGGTACATAACCGGATCCACGGAAAACTGAAAAACAGCCCCAATATATCAGCGCTGCTTTCTTGTACGCTGCTCACTTTTATTGTGCTGATCCCGATGCTGGTTGTGGCCGTTGCCATTATCGACCAGGGCGTGACCTTCACCACCAATGCTTATGACTGGCTGACAAATGGTGGGGCGAAAGAAGCACTCAACCACCCGTGGGTACAGTCGGCCTTTACGACCATCGACAAGTGGCTGCCGTTCAATTCCATCGCGCCACAGGAACTTCTGCAGCGTGCCACCTCGGCGATTACCAAAGTCAGTACGCAACTGGTCGGTATCAGTACCCGGATGGTGGGTGACGTAACCGGCTTCTTTGTTGATTTCTCCCTGATGCTGTTTGTGCTGTTTTTCTTCCTGCGTGACAATGAAAAAATCATCCAGGCACTGCGTCACGTGATTCCCCTCTCCCGCAGTCAGGAAGACCAAATCCTTGATGAGGTAGAACAGGTCGCCAAATCCGCTGTCCTTGGCTCTTTTCTTACAGCCGTCGCCCAGGGTTTTGCGGGTGGTCTCGCCATGGCGCTGGCCGGTTTCCCCGGATTGTTCTGGGGCTCAATGATGGGGTTTGCCTCCTTTATCCCTGTTGTCGGCACGGCGCTTATCTGGCTGCCCGCTGCCTTGTACCTTTTCCTGACCGGTGACTGGCAATGGGGTGTATTCCTCGTGGTCTGGGGTGTCGTTGTTGTCGCTCCATCGATAACTTCCTTCGCCCTTTACTGATGCAGGGCAATTCCGGAATGAGCACCTTGCTTATTTTCTTCTCCCTGCTTGGCGGCCTGCACCTCTTTGGTCTTATCGGCCTGATTTACGGCCCGATTATCTTTGCCGTGACTATCGTACTGTTCCGCCTTTACGAAACGGAGTTTGAGACTTTCCTCGCCCAGCAGGATCGGGAGTAGCCCGATAGCTGCACGCCTGCCTTTCCCGGGGCGGACTTTTCCCGCCCCGGCCTTTATGGGACAATGCGCGGCAGTTTCCAACCTGTCGAGAATCCCATGGCCTACACCACGCCGAGCGAAGTTGTCGCCCGCCAGCTTTCCTATTTTGAAGACCGCCACGCTCTGCTGGCCGGTGAACTCGAAGACACCTTTGCGACTGAACTGACAGACGTTGCTGCCAGCGTTCAGGTGTTTACCACCAACTACGCGTATGCATCTTCCATGTCACGCTACCCGCACATCGACGTTCAGTTTGGCGCAGAATACAAGGCGAAAAAGCCGGCTGATATGGTGCTTTTCTACTGGCCGAAAGCCAAAGCGGAAGCAGAATTCCTGCTGAATATGCTTTTTGATGCTTTGGGTGAAGATACAGAGATCTGTGTTGTGGGTGAAAACCGCAGCGGTGTGCGCAGCATAGAAAAGATGTTTGCCCCGCTGGGTACTATCCGCAAATTCGACAGTGCGCGGCGCTGCAGTTTTTACTGGGGAAAATGTGAAAACAAACCAGCCCCGTTCAAACTTGAAAACTGGTTCAACAGCTACCCGATTAAACGAGGTGAAACTTCTCTCACTGTACGCGCCCTGCCGGGAGTATTCAGCCAAAGTGAACTGGACGTTGGGACGGCGTTGCTGCTTGATACGTTGCCAGCCCTTTCCGGTGCAGTCCTTGATTTTGGCTGCGGAGCAGGTGTAATCGGCGCAGTGCTGAAACAACAAAACCCTTCACTAGATATCACCATGGCGGATGTCAGTGCCCTGGCAGTGGCGTCAGCAGAGGAAACGCTGCGGTTTAACAACCTTGAGGGTAAAGCGACAGCCACCGATGTTTTTGCCGCAATTGACGGAAAGTTCGATGCCATCGTCACCAACCCGCCTTTCCACGCCGGGCTGGATACCAGCTACACCGCAACAGAAACGCTGATCGCCCAGTCACCGGAATACCTCACAAAAGGAGGGCAAATGGTAATGGTTGCCAACCGCTTCCTGAAGTATCCGCCACTGATTGAAAGAGCGTTTGGTGCATGTCAAACCGTTGCAGCATCCAACAAATTCAGTATTTACCGCTCGGTAAAATAACAAGGGTAACTTTAACGTAACCTGTGCTTTTCCGCTTTTTAGCCGCAAAAATCCGTCATTTTCGTTATTTTTGCGGCTCTCCCCACGCTTCAAACACAACTTTCTTGCCTAAGAAAAAAAAGGTTTTATAAAGGGCTATTCAACCAAGCGCACCGCTTGGGCGCATCCCGGCATTTTTGCCAATGGCTTTAAGCACTTACAGGCTAAGCCACTTATCATTCCCCGCTCTGATTTCAGGCAAGGACATGCAAGAGAAACAGACGTTTAAACGACTTCAACACACGCTGATGCTGGCGTTTCTTGTGCTTAGCATTACACCGTTGACTGCACTGGCTATCTTTTTCCTTCAGTCACACAGCAACGATCTGGCTCAGCAAAGTACCACTCACCTCGCGTCTCTTCGGGACACCAAGCAGGACCAGCTCACCAGCTATTTCGGACGGCTGAATTCTGAAGTGAAATCTTTTGCCCGGTCAGAACTTGCCAACGCCAGTGGCGGCCGTTTTTATGGTCTGGTCGCTGCGTTCCACCAGCTCGGTGAAAACACCGACAAAGCCCGTGAAGCGGCAAAACAGCGCTATATTCCCGGCAGCGGTGACAAAGTCCGCCCCGGGGCAATGACAGCCACCTCCAGCTTTGTTGGCAGTGAACGCTATCGCCTGTTACACAAACGCTATCACTGGCTTATGAGGAACACCTCAAGCGTTCTGATTTCGCAGATATCCTTCTGGTCGATGTTAACGGCAACGTGGTTTATTCCGTTCAGAAAAATAACGATTTTGGCGTCGACCTGAAGTCACCTGAATGGAAAGATACCCAACTGGGCAAGACCTTCGGGAAAATCCGAGCAATGGTCGGCAACCATCTGGATAACGACGAAAACATCCCGGTAGTCTTTACCGACTTCTCCCCGGAAAACGGCAAACTGGTCGCATGGTTTGCTGCGCCAATTTCCCAGCAGGGCTATTTGCACAGCTTTGTAATTTTCAAACTGGACAACCAGCCACTGACTCGGATGCTCACCGAATCTGACAGCAAAAATAATCAGGTACGCACGCTGGTAGTTGGTGAAGATCACCTGCCTCGTATGGGCCAGGCAGATCTCTCCACCAAACTCGACAGCACCGCCATCAACCGCGCCCTTGAAGGCCAGTCAGATGTCGGAAGCTTCACTAACTTTTCCGGTACCGCAGTACTTGGCGCGTTCGCCCCAGTATCCCCGACACCGGGAGTTCGCTGGGCGATGATTGTCGAGCTTCCTGAAAAGGTTGCATTTGCCCGCATCTACCAGCTCGAAAAATCTTCCTGGTGGTCATGCTGACCGCTATTGTGCTGGTGACCCTGGCATCCCACTGGTTATCAAACTCCATCACGGCACCGTTGCTCCGACTGACCTGGGCGGCGGAGCGTGTGTCTGCCGGCGATCTTGAGCAACAGATACAAGGGATGGAGCGCAAGGATGAAATAGGCCGTCTGGCCGTCAGCTTTGCCCGGATGCAACGATCCGTGCGCGACAAACTGGCGCTTATCCGGGAACAGAATAAAGAGCTGGAGAACTCGCTGGCACTTATCCAGCAAAAGAACCAGGAATTGGAGCTTGCTGACAAACTGAAGGATGACTTCCTGGCAACCACCTCCCATGAATTGCGTACCCCGCTGCACGGCATGATTGGTATTGCTGAATCCCTGATTGCCGGCGCTAACGGTCCGGTTCCCCAGGCGCAACAACACCAATTGCAGATGCTGGTTAACTCCGGCCAACGGCTTTCCAACCTTGTTGACGATCTGCTGGATTATCACAAAATGCGCTACGGCGACCTGGAAATTGAGCTCAGGCAGTTGATGCCAGCGCAGCCGTCCGTCTGGTGCTTGAACTCTCAACGCACCTCCTCGGCAACAAACCCGTGCGTATCATCAACCAGATGCCGGTTGACCTGCCACTTGTTAAAGCGGATGAACAGCGCCTAGAGCAAATACTTTACAACCTCATCGGCAACGCGATTAAGTACACCGATGAAGGGAAAATCATTATTTCTGCGACGGTTCTGGAGCAACAAATCCGTATCCAGGTAGTCGATACAGGGCACGGCATCCCGGCCGAGCAGCTGGAACATATTTTCGAACCTCTCATCCAGTTGCACTCAAATGGCGGTTACCGTCCGGGTGCTGGTCTCGGTTTGTCCATCAGTCGCCAGCTTATCGATATTATGGGCGGCCAGCTCTATGTCAGCAGCCAGCCGATGATCGGGACGACTTTCAGCTTTACATTGCCGTTTGCCAGTGAGGCAGAAATAGCGCGCAGTAACCTGATACGGACTCAGACTCACTTCTCCATACCGGTCGCGGAAAACTTTGCGGAAGAAAGCAGTAGCCTTCCGGAAAACACCAATGGGCCGTTAATCCTGGCTGTTGATGATGAACCCGTTAACCTGCAGATCATCCGCAACTTCCTGCGTCTTGCCGGATACCGGGTACTGACCGCCGAAACCGGTAGGGAAGCACTGACACTGGCTGAACAGGAAAAACCAGAACTTGTGCTGTTGGATGTCATGATGCCGGAGCTCAGTGGCTATGAGGTATGCCGTCGCCTGCGCGAACAATACACCCGCTTTGAATTGCCGGTCATCATGCTTTCAGCCTCGGGCAGGTACAAGACCGGGTCAAAGGATTTGAAGTCGGCGCCAACGATTACATCATTAAGCCGTTTAACAAAGACGAACTGGCAGCGCGCATTGGGCCTACCTCGATGCTTCCAAGGCAGAAAAGGAGCGCGAAGAAAACCGCAGGCTGGTGAAGGAGATCCACCACAGGGAACAAGTGGAAGCCGGTTTGCTGGAAACCCAAAACCGCCTCCTTGGACTACTGGAATCAGCGTCAGAAGCGATTCTCTGTGTGCAGGAAAACGGCCGTATCCAGTATGCCAATGATGCCTGTGGCCGCCTTCTGCGCGTGTCACCGGAATCGTTGGAGCGTCACGCCATTGATGACTTCCTGATGACGCCTATTGGCACCCAGGCTGATGAGCGACAGCACTACACTGCCCAGCTCAAGTTTAACGTGGACAACCGGCTGGAGACCGTTGAGACAGACGTTATCCACCTACCAGAGGAGTCCGGCCTGCGTCTGATGCTGGTACTGAATACGGGCACCAAGGCTACTTCGCAACGGGTTCAGCTACTGGAAAGTGCTGTTGAGGCGCTGTCAGAGTTTGTTTCACAGGGTGACAGAGACAAGCTCCAGCAGCTCCGTGAACTTGGCGGCGAATTCACCCGTCTTGCAGACCGTATCGACAGCGGCGCATCAGATAAGACAGACCTGCTGCGGGAAACCCTGGTCAGGGTAATGACAACCTCCCTGAATTACTGGTCTGAGTGCTCAGGCAAGAGTAAATTTGAACTGGCTGAGGAGAGTGGCTTGTGGCGCGTCTACCTTGACCGCAGTACGTTGCAAACGCGCACACTGGATAAATACCTGCATGTTGAAACAGTTCCTAAGGCACCTCGTTGGCGGACAGTACTCAACACTATCGACTTTGTCCTGGAACGTTGTGAAAAAGACGATATCAATCGCAGGGAAATTATTTCCCTGAGGGAGAAACTCCAGCGTCTTATCGCGCAATAACCCCTTCCGTTTCTTTTCGAAACAGACACCGTAAACCGGAGCCCTGGCTCCGGTTTTTCTATATCCAAGAGCCAATTCGGCGCAAGTTACAGGCGCTAGAGGGAGAGCGGTTAACATCGACACAAGTAACGTTGAAATGAGTAATTTCAACCCATCTGGACGCGGTAATCCGATAGGTTCAAGCTGCCTCACATCATCCTGAACCGTTTTTCAAAGCCACATCTGACTGGTATGGGTAGTCTGCATGGCTCTGCCTACAGTGCATACAGCCCCCTATCGTGAAGCAGAAAAAGATGATGTGAGGCGCATCATTCACGCCTTAAAAAAACTGTTTAGTAAAAGAACAGTCACTGGGTTTTACCCCTTGTGAATCGCGCAATTTATTACCAATTTTCGCGAAAAACATGACAACGCTGCAATTATTTTCGGGTAATGAGAAGACAATCACAACAAATCGGGCGTTGTAATTTTCCGGCAGGAATTAAGGTATCAATTTTTGCAATCAAGAACCATTATCACACCGAGAAAAAATTAAAACACAATAAAATCAGATATTTATCACTACTTGCACATATAAAAAACACTGCCCTAAAGTGACAACAACAGGGCTGAAAAACTAATCAATTAAGGGTGATTTTTACGGTTTTTACGGAGCAAAAGGGTATATTGACGTTTTTGACGGGAAGTCCAATTGACCCAAAACCCTTTACAGCGTTTTCTATCACTGACCTAGCCTGCACTGGCCATGAGAAAGGAGTTAGGTGACTTCTTCTTAGCAGGCTTTATCCACCACATGCTTAGGCATCTGGTACCAGTGAAACAAAAGCAAAGTAAGGAACAGCTATGCTTGCCAATATTAAGAAAACAAAGCTCGCAGTAGCCATCGCGGTTGCTGCTGCATCTGCTATCACAGCACCGACTGTTGCAGCTGCAGAAAAAAGTGAGCTGACTATTGTACCTAACTTCTACCAAACCCTTCAGCGCAACTTTAACCCGTACCTGTCAACGAAGATGGATACCACTCGTGAATTCATTTACGAGCCAATGGTAGTCTTCAATGAAATGCACGGTAACACTCCGGTTATGCGTCTGGCTGAAAGCTACTCTATGTCTGACGACCTGATGAGCGTTACCTTCAAACTGCGTGACGGAGTGAAGTGGTCTGACGGTCAAGCATATACTGCTGATGACGTTCTGTTCTCTTTCAACCTCATCGAGAAACACCCTGAGCTGGATGTTTCAGGTGCCAACAAGTGGGTTAAGTCTGTTGAGAAAATCGATGACAAGACCATTCGTTTCCGCCTGACTGAAGTGAACTCAAACGCACCATATGAAATCGTTAAGGTTCCTGTTGTTGCTGAGCACATCTGGAGCAAGGTTAAGGATCCTGTAACCTTCACTAACGAAAACCCAGTGGGTACCGGTCCGTTCACCGAAATCGATACCTTTACTCCACAGCTTTATACTCAGTGCCGTAACCCTAACTACTGGGATAACGATAACCTCGAAGTTGACTGTCTGCGCTTCCCACAGATCGCAAACAACGACCAGATGCTGGGCAAAATCGTAAACTCTGAAATCGACTGGTCCAGCTCATTCGTTCCTGATATCGACCGTACTTACGCTTCAGCTAATCCAAACCACAAGTATTGGTATCCAGCTGCAGGTACAACTGCGTTCGTTCTGAACTTCAAGTCACCTGAAGCCGGCAACAACGAAGCAATCAACGACATCGAATTCCGTCGTGCATTCTCTATGGCCCTGGACCGTCAGACCATTATCGACATCGCGTTCTACGGTGCCGGTATTGTGAACGACTACGCATCTGGCCTGGGAGATGCGTTCAAAGCTTGGTCTAACGAAGAGACTCACAACAAGTACAAGCCATTCAATACTTACAACGTCGAAGGCGCTAAGAAGATGCTGAAGGACGCTGGCTATAAGGATTTGGATGGTGATGGCTTCGTTGAAACTCCATCAGGTAAGAAGCTTGAGCTGAACATCCAATCTCCAAACGGCTGGACTGACTTCAACAACGTTGTACAGCTGGGTGTAGAACAGCTTCAGGAAGCGGGTATCAATGCTAAAGCTCGTACTCCAGAATTCGCTGTTTACAACCAAGCGATGCTGGAAGGTACCTACGACGTAGCGTTCACCAACTACTTCCACGGCGCAGACCCACACACTTACTGGAACAGCAGCTACAACTCTCGCTTCCAGGAAGGTGACGGTATGCCACGCTTTGCGATGCACTACTGGAAAAATACTGAAGTAGACAAGCTCCTCGACAGCTTCTACAAGACTGCTGACAAGGATGAGCAAATGAAGATTGCTCACAGCATCCAGGAAATCATCGCTGCAGATCAGGTAACTGTGCCTGTGTCTTCTGGCGTGTACTTCTTCCAGTACAACACCAGCCGTTTCGACGGATGGTGGAACGAGCAGAATCCAAAAGGCCGTCCAATGATTTGGGCTGGTATTCCTGAGCGTCTGCTGCAGGTTCTGGACCTGAAGCCTAAGTCTTAAGTTGTCTGACCGGTGGCATACCTTGGGGTATGCCACCACCTCCCCCTCTATCTCTCTGCAAAGATATGGCGCTCAGCGTCAGGGGGTTGTACGTCCTGGGTCCAGCTCAGGGATATGAAAATAGCTGGAAATTAAGGGTGTGATTATGGGTTTTTTCTTAAAAAGATTAGGGTTTTATCTGGTTGCCCTTTTGTTTGCAGCCACGCTGAATTTCATCATTCCCCGAGCAATGCCGGGCGATCCTGTCACCATGATGTTTGCCAACGCGACCGTGCAGGTTACCCCTGAACGTATCGAGGCAATGAAAAAGCTGCTTGGCTTTGTCGATGGTGGCTTGCTGACTCAGTACTTTACGTACATTAAAAGTATTCTGTCCTGGGAACTGGGTACATCCATCCAATTCTTCCCAATGACCGTTAACCAGCTGATCGGCGGCGCATTTGGCTGGTCTCTGTTCCTGGCTGGTACATCTGTTGTTCTCTCTTTCTCCCTGGGCTCACTGCTCGGTATCTTCGCTGCATGGAAACGCGGAAGCCGATTCGATACCTTTATCTCGCCGGGGATGCTGGTTATTCAGGCTGTACCGCCAATGGTTACTTCCATGCTGGCGCTGTTTACCTTTGCTATTGGTCTGAGCTGGTTCCCGACAGGTTACGCCTATACCCCTGGAACTATAGCTGACTGGACAAGTCTTTCTTTCTATAAAGATGTCGCTTACCACGCCATTCTGCCCCTGTTCTGTGCATCAATCATTCAGGTAGGTGGCTTCCTGGTTAACATGCGTAACAACATGATTAACCTGCTGAATGAAGATTACATCACCATGGCAAAAGGTAAGGGCCTGAGTGAAAACCGTGTTGTCTTCAAATACGCGGCTCGTAACGCCCTTCTTCCTTCGGTTACCGCTCTCTCTATGTCTCTGGGTATGGCGATTGGTGGTCAGCTGATTATCGAGATGATTTTCAACTACCCGGGCCTGGGCTCACTGCTGCTCAAAGCTATCATCGCGCGTGATTACCAGGTTATCCAAGGTCAGCTGTTCATCATGACTATCTTCATGTTGTTCTTTAACTTCCTCGCCGACGTTCTTTACGTCTACCTCGACCCACGCCTGCGTAAGGGAGGTAAATAATCATGTCTCAGATTATCAACATCTTAAAAGGTAACCCGAAGGCACTGGCTGGTGTCATCATTCTGGGTATGTTTATCCTGATTGCCATTTTCGCCCCGTTCCTGTCCAAGCACGTTCCGGACAAGCGCACGGGTAACCCACACGAATACCCCGCTTTCGTTGTAAAAGCAGCAAAAGCTGATCCACAAGGCTGGGTAGCTGAAAATCTGGCAACAGATCGTCGTACCCTGCTGATGTCAAAAAAAGCTGACCACGTGCTGGGAACTACCCGGATGGGCCGTGACGTATGGTCTCAGCTGGTACACGGTGCCAGAATTTCTCTGGGTGTAGGCTTTGGTGCTGGTCTGGTAGTCGTGACCCTGGCAACACTGATTGGTGTCAGCGCCGGTTACTTCGGCGGCAAAGTGGATGACACCCTGACAGCAGCCATGAACATCATGCTGGTAATTCCTCAATACCCATTGCTGTTCGTACTTGCTGCATTCATCGGCGAAGCCAGCCCCTTGGTTATCGCAATGATAATAGGCTGTACGTCCTGGGCCTGGGGTGCCCGTGTGGTGCGCTCCCAGACAATGGCCCTGCGTGAGAAAGAGTTTGTAAAAGCGGCTGAGGTTCTGGGTGAATCTTCATGGCGCATCATCTTTGTTGAGCTGCTCCCTAACCTTATCTCTATCGTTGGTGCAAGTTTCATCGGTTCGGTTATGTACGCCATCATGATGGAGTCCACTATCTCCTTCCTGGGTATGGGTAGCCCGAACACCATCAGCTGGGGCGCTATGCTCTACAACGTACAAACCTCCTCATCCATGCTGATTGGCGCTTGGTGGGAAGTCCTGGCTCCATGTATTGCATTGATTATCGTGGCGGTTGGCCTGGCACTGCTCAACTTTGGTGTGGACGAAATTGCCAACCCACAGCTGCGTGCCCAGAAAGGTCTGCGTCGCTGGAAGAAGATGCAAGAGCAAGAAAAGGCTGAGCGCGACGTGAAGCCTGCTGTACCACAGAATGCCCTATGGAGCGGTGACAAATGAGTAATAACGAACCACTGATCTCAATCCGCAACCTGTGTGTGGACTACATTACTGACGCGGGCGATGTCCGCGCAGTAAACAACGTAAGTTTTGATATCGGACGCGGTGAAGTGTTTGGCCTGGCCGGTGAATCCGGTTGCGGTAAATCAACCGTTGCCTTCTCCCTGATGCGCCTGCACAAGCCGCCAGCATTTATCAGCGGTGGTGAAGTCATTTTCAATGGCGAAAACATCATGAAGTACAGCGACAGCCGCATGTCTGATTTCCGTTGGCAAGAGATGTCGATGGTGTTCCAGTCAGCGATGAACGCGCTGAACCCGGTTCTTACCATGGAAGAGCAGTTCTGTGACGTTATCATGCGCCACACTAACATGACCCGTGAGCAGGCTCGTCGCCGTGCTGAGGGACTGTTGGAGATTGTTGACATTCACCCAAGCCGCCTGAATGACTACCCTCACCAGTTTTCCGGAGGTATGCGTCAGCGTCTGGTCATTGCAATCGCACTGGCATTGAACCCTAAGATGATCATCATGGATGAGCCTACCACAGCACTCGATGTGGTAGTTCAGCGCGAGATCCTGCAAAAAATCTATGACCTGAAGGAAGAGTTTGGCTTCTCTATCCTGTTTATCACTCATGACCTTTCATTGATGGTTGAGTTTACCGACCGTATCGGCGTCATGTATGCCGGTGAACTGGTAGAAGTAGCGCCTTCAAAACAGATCCTGAAAACCCCTTATCACCCTTACACAGAAGGTTTGTCCAGCTCGTTCCCTAATCTGACCGGCCCCAAGAACAAGCTGGTTGGTATTCCAGGTAACCCTCTGAACCTGCTGCAGATCCCTCAAGGCTGCCGCTTCCAGGCCCGTTGTGGAAAAACCACGGAAGCCTGCTTCAAGCAAGCAACCTGCCTGCGGGAGATCGAAGCAAACAGGTTGTCAAACTGCCACATCGTAAATGGCCGCAAGTAGGCGTAGCAGAGGTTTCAGGAGTCAAATATGAGTAAAGATTTGGGTACACCAATCATTGAAGGGAAAAACCTGGTAAAGGATTTCCCGATTAACAGTACTTCACTGAACAAGCCGATGATGCGCGCCTTGAACGATGTGTCGTTCAAGCTCTACAAAAGCCGCGGCCTGTCAGTGGTTGGCGAATCCGGCTCAGGTAAATCAACCTCAGCCAAGATCATTGCCAAGATGTACGAACCCACTCATGGTCTGATTGAATACAAAGGCCGTGATATCCAGGAGATCACCAGTAAGGAAGACCTGATGCGCTATCGTCAGGGCATCCAGATGGTTTGGCAGGATCCGTTTGGTTCCCTGAACCCAACCCACACGATCTTCCACCACATTGCACGCCCGCTGCAGATCCACAACAAAGTCTCCGGCAACAAAAAGGAGCTTGAAGAGCGTGTTTATGAACTGCTGGATCAGGTTGGCCTGACTCCACCAAAAGAGACTGCTGCCAAATACCCCCACCAGCTTTCGGGCGGTCAGCGTCAGCGTGTAAACCTGGCTCGCAATATTGCGGTTGGCGCTGAAGTTGTCCTAGCTGATGAACCGACTTCAATGCTCGACGTTTCTATCCGTGCAGGTGTCTTGAACCTGATGGAAGAGATGAAGTTCGAAAAAGAGATGGCTCTTTTATATATCACCCACGACATCGCCACAGCTCGCTATATCGCTGAAGACCTGGCAGTTATGTACGTTGGTCACATGGTTGAATGGGGTGATTGCGAAGAGATTATCCATCGTCCTCAGCACCCATACACCCGTCTGCTGGTATCCGCCGTGCCGGACCCAAGCAAATCCATCCATGAGAAGCTGGAAGGTAACAAAGGGGAAATCCCGCTTTGGACGCCGGATTCGGTCGGCTGCCCGTTTGCAGGCCGTTGTCTGCACGCCAGTGCCAAGTGTCGTGAAAAGCTGCCGGAAGTCACCAAGCTGGCGGACAACCACTACGTACGTTGTTACCTGTACGAGTAAGCGAGGAAGACATGCAGCTGCTGACCAATCATATCGGATACGAAAAGAAGGCTACCAAGCAGGCCGTAATCCAGGCCTCTGCTGAAGAGTCGGTACCTGCTTTCGTTTCCCTGATAGACCGCGTTACCGGGCAAGAAAGGAAGCAGCTGCCCGTTACAGCTTGCGGTACCGTCGACCAATGGCACACCGGTACTTATTACCTGGTTGATTTCACTGATGTTCACACCTGTGGTGATTACTTTCTGAAAGCCGGGGATATTTCATCTCCGGCATTCAAGATTGAGCAAAATCTGTTGATGAAGAAAACGTTCTCTGACGTTATTCATTATTTCAAATCCCAGCGTTGCAGCGGCAAGTTCGATGCAAAAGATAAAACTGCCCAACTGTATGGGAGCAACAAAACCGCTGATGTTCATGGAGGTTGGTACGACGCATCAGGGGATGTGAGTAAGTATCTCAGCCATCTATCTTATGCCAACTACCTGAACCCGCAGCAGATCCCGATGGTCGTCTGGAACATGCTGAAAGCGCTCGAGGATTTGGAGGCATCCGACTATCCGTTGTTTGTCCGCACCCGCCTGCAAGATGAAGCCCTGTTCGGGGCAGACTTCCTGGTTCGTATGCAAGACCCGGAAGGTTTCTTCTACATGACAGTCTTTGACAAGTGGAGCAAAGATACTAAACAGCGCGAAATCTGTGCGTACGCGACCCAGAGTGGACATAAGTCTGATGCATTTCAGGCTGGTTTCCGCCAGGGTGGCGGCATGGCTATTGCTGCTTTAGCCCGTGCAGCACGCATTACTGATACTGACAGCGATTACCCACCTTCGTTGTATCTCTCTCACGCAACCCGCGGTTACTGGCACTTGCGCGAAAACAATCTCCGTTATCTCGACGACGGACAGGAAAATATCATCGATTTTTATTGTGCTCTGATGGCAGCAACCGAGTTGTATCGCAGCACTAAACAGCGTTCTTTTCTATTTGAAGCCCGGTATTGGGCTGAAAAACTGGTGCGTTGCCAGTCAAGCGATGAGCGTGTCGCAAACTATTGGGCCACAGATGATGCGGGTAGCCGTCCTTTCTACCATGCAGCTGATGCCGGTCTGCCAGCTATCGCATTGATGCAGTACCTCGAGGTGGATTCCGAAATTCCACTGCGCGAAACCTGCCAACAGGTACTGCTCAATGCGCTGCTTTTTGAATTGAAGATAACGGAAGAGGAAACCAATCCTTTCGGTTATCCACGCCAGTACGTCAAACCAGTAGACGGAGAAAAAGAAAGCCGATTCTTTGTCGCACACAACAACGAATCCGGTTACTGGTGGCAAGGCGAAAATGCCCGTTTGGGCTCGCTGGCAACCATGGCATATATGGCACTGAACACAAATACACTGGATACATTACCGGCGGGGCTTGAAGCCTTTGCACAGTCATCGCTCAACTGGATTCTTGGTCTAAACCCGTACGATATGTGCATGCTGGACGGCCACGGTTATAACAACCCGGATTATCTACCTGAGATCGGATTTACCAATGCCAAGGGCGGCATTTGCAACGGTATTACGGCAGGTTTTGAAAATGAGCATGACATAGCTTTCAAGCCACCCGGGCAGAAAGATGACATGCTGCAAAACTGGCGATGGGGCGAACAATGGATTCCGCACGCAAGTTGGTACCTGATTGCTGTTGCACAGCAGTACAAGGCTCACAGTCATGATTAATTTTTATTGTGGGGTCGACGGTGGCGGCACCTCCTGCCGCGCCCGAATCACCGACAAGCAAGGTAAGCGACTGGGAGAAGCCAAAACTGGGAGCGCTAACATCCTTCTGGGCAATGACATTGCGTGGGCATCTATCAACCAGGCAATTTCTGAAGCGGCCGGACAGGCTGGGATCCCTGTCTCACAGTTTGACCAAATTGCAGTTGGCCTGGCTCTGGCGGGTGCCGAACAACGCTCAGCATGGCATGAATTTATGAAGCAGCCACATGTCTATGGCCATGTCACCCTTAACACCGATGCGTACGGTGCTTTGATGGGCGCGTTCAATGGGATGATGGCGCAATTTTAATTGCCGGTACCGGTTCATGCGGCATTGTTCGCGCCGGTGGTGAATGCTCGGTTATTGGTGGTCGGGAGTTCCCGATCTCCGACCAGGGAGCGGTGCCATTATGGGGTTGCGCCTGATTCAGAAAACCCTGCTTGCCGCAGACGGACTTCTCCCCATCACTCCTTTGGCAGACGAGGTGCTTTCACATTTCAAATATGACCTGGATGAAATCGTCACCTGGTCAAAGCGCGCTCGCCCCTGCGATTACGGTCAGTTTTCACCGGCTATTTTTGCCCACGCAAATGAAAGTGATGAACTCGCTGTCGACATGCTCACCCAAACCGCAGCAGACATCGAAATGTGGCTTGGAGGCCTCAGAAAACTCGGAGCAACCCGGGTATGCCTGATGGGGAGTATTGGTGAGCGTATCGTTCCCTGGATCAAGCCCCCTTTCCAGCAACTGTTGGTGACCCCTGTTGGAGATGCAATGGACGGCGCCATTCTTATGGCAAAAGGCCAACACAATCTATATGCCCATGAAGAGGCTTCCGTATGAACTTTCGCGTTGATTTAAGCTTGCTGGAAGCGAAACCAGACAGCAGCCGCTTCGCTTTGACATTACATAATCTGGGCGAAGAGCACATCCGCAACTGGCACCTGACGTTTTCTTTTGGTCGCTACATTGACCCCAACTCACTGTCCCATGGCTCAATGGAGCAAGTTGGATACTTGTGCAAATACACAGCGCAAGAAAGCCTGCCAGCCTACGGTCACCACTATGTGGAATTTTCCATCAACTGCTCTCCGTTGGTCTCTACAGAAGACACCATTGGTGAGGCTTGTGTGCTGGTGACACAAAATGGAAATTGCCAGGCTTACACTGCCGAACACACACCGACAGACCTGGGTCTTGGCCATCTGCCTCCACAAGCACTGAAGCTGCCTGATGCGGCGGACCTGTGCCTGATCCCTCGCCCCTATGCCGTAGCAAGAAAACCTGGCCAATTTGCACTGACAAACCTGCTCAGTATTTCTGTTGAGACTGAAATGGCCCAGATGGCAGCTGGGTGGTTGTCTGAGGAGCTCGAAGAACATACCGGTACGCCGGTTCCGATGACATCAAAGGGCCAAATTCACTTTAAACGTCATCTGCTCACTGATCTCAAAGCCGGCGCCTATATCCTCAACGTCGCACGAGACCACATTGATGTGTTTGCTGACAGTCATGAGGGTTTTGTTGCTGCA
The DNA here is from genome assembly GCA_001310455.1 of Photobacterium sp. JCM 19050. GTDB lineage: Bacteria > Pseudomonadota > Gammaproteobacteria > Enterobacterales > Vibrionaceae > Parasalinivibrio. The sequence goes on along the minus strand of BAXG01000008.1, from coordinate 5,410 downwards.
GTATCCACGCTTCTCCAATTGCTTCCAGCCTATTCGTCGCACCGTGCAGAAGCGAGCTACGTGATGCCATGCGTCACGATTGAAGACAAACCACGCTTTGCTTACCGGGGCATGATGCTGGACTGTGCTCGTCACTTCCATCCACTTTCCCGGGTGAAGAGACTCATCAATCAGCTTGCCCGCTACAAGTTCAATTACTTTCAATGGCACCTGACAGACGACGAAGGTTGGCGTATCGAAATTGATGCATACCCGGAACTGACTGAAATCGGTGCATGGCGCGGTCCTGAGGAAAATATCGAACCCCAGTTCACTGAGCTGAACAAGCGCCATGGTGGTTTTTACTCCAAGAAAGAAGTTCGTGAGGTTATCGCATTTGCCGCGAAACGTGGCATTACCGTTATCCCGGAAATTGACATTCCCGGGCATTCACGTGCAGCCATCAAGTCTCTGCCAGATCTGTTGGTAGAAGAACAGGATCAATCTCGTTACCGCAGCATTCAAAACTATTCGGACAATGTGTTGAACCCGGGTATTGAAGGCACCTACACCTTCCTTCGCAATATTCTCGATGAAGTTTGCGAGCTTTTCCCGAGCCCATACATCCATATAGGTGCGGATGAAGTACCTCAGGGCGTCTGGACTGGCAGCCCGGCATGTCAGGCACTGATGGAAAAACAGGGTTACAGGGATCCGAAAGAGCTTCAAGGGCATCTTCTTCGCTACGCAGAGGAATATCTTCACAGCAAAGGCAAGCGAATGCTGGGTTGGGAAGAAGCCGTCCACGGCGACAAAGTCAGCAAAGACACCGTTATTTATTCGTGGTCGAGTGAACAGGCAGGCCAGGATTGCGTGGAAAGCGGCTATGACGTCGTGATGCAACCCGGCCAATACACCTATCTCGACATGACCCAGAGCAGCGCAGCTGATGAAGCCGGTGCCACTTGGGGAGGCGTCGTGCCTCTCGAAAAATCATACAGCTATGAACCTTTGGCTGATCTGCCTTCTAACTCGCCAAAGCGACACCAAATCCTTGGTATTCAATGTGCTCTCTGGTGTGAATTTATCCATACCCAGAGCCGCTTTGACTACATGGTTTACCCGAGGCTTCCCGCCATTGCTGAAGTGTGCTGGAGCAGTAAGGAACAAAGGGACTGGAATGATTTCCTGCCCCGACTTGCCGGTCATCTCAAACATCTTGACCGCCAAGGCATTAATTACCGTTTGTGAGATTGAGTTTCAGAATCTTAGATAAGGAATTACCCAAATGAAATACGGCTTTTTTGACAATGCAAACAGGGAATATGTCATTACCCGCCTGATGTCCCGGCTCCGTGGACAAACTACCTGGGTACTGAGAAATTCTGTACGGTAATCTCGCACAACGCAGGTGGTTACTCTTTCTACAAGTCTCCTGAACACCACCGCGTGACCAAGTTCCGCCCGAACTTCACCCAAGATCGTCCGGGCCATTACGTTTACCTGCGCGATGATGCATCAGGTGATTTCTGGAGTATCTCCTGGCAACCGGTAGCCAAAAGCCTGGAGCAGGCAAAGTACGAAGTCCGTCATGGCCTGTCTTACTCGAAGTTCACCTGTGATTACAACGGCATTCATGCTGAAAAAACGTTGTTCGTTCCAAAAGGCGATGACTGTGAAGTCTGGGATGTACGCCTGCGTAACGACAGCAACGAAGTCCGCACCATCAGCGCATTCCCATATGTTGAGTTCTCGTTCAGCCATATCCAGTCTGATAACCAGAACCACCAGATGAGCTTGTACTCATGCGGTACGTCTTATAATGATGGCGTGATCCTCTACGATCTCTACTACAACACTGATGACTTCACCGGTTTCTACTACCTGACCGCGAGCTTCGATCCGGACAGCTACGATGGCCAGCGCGACAGCTTTATCGGCATGTACCGTGACGAAGCCAATCCAATCGCACTGGAAAACGGCCGTTGTTCCAACCATGTGCAGACCTGTTATAACCAGTGTGGCGCCCTTCACAAGCAGTTTGTACTGCAGCCGGGTGAAGAAGTACGATTCAGCGTTGTTCTGGGTATTGGTAAACAACAATCCCAGGAAATGCGTGCAAAATACCAGAACATGGAAACCATTGACGCTGCATTTGCAGGTATCAAGGCCCACTGGGATGAGCGTTGCAGCAAGTTCCAGGTAAAAACGCCGCATGAAGGCCTGGACACCATGATCAACACCTGGACACTGTACCAGGCTGAAACCTGTGTGGTTTGGTCCCGTTTTGCCTCCTTCATTGAAGTAGGTGGCCGTACCGGCCTGGGGTACCGTGATACCGCCCAGGATTCCATGGCAGTACCTCACACCAACGCACCGATGACCCGCAAGCGTATCATCGACCTGCTCCGTGGACAGGTAAAAGAGGGTTACGGCCTGCACCTGTTCGACCCTGACTGGTTCGATCCAGAGATCCCTGATGTCGCGCCGTCCAAGTCCCCGACGGTTGTTCCTACACCAAGTGATTCAGACAAGATCCATGGCCTCGATGACACCTGTTCTGATGACGCGCTGTGGTTGGTTCCAACGATCTGTCGCTATGTAATGGAAACCGGTGATGTTGATTTCTTCGACCTGGTTGTAACCTACGCTGACGGCGGTGAAGGTACTGTGTACGAACACATGACCCGTATCCTGGATTTCTCAGCCAAGCACGTTGGACAGACCGGTATCTGTAAGGGCCTGCGTGCAGACTGGAACGACTGCCTCAACCTGGGCGGTGGTGAAAGTGCAATGGTTTCTTTCCTCCACTTCTGGGCACTGCAGGAATTCGTTGACGCAGCCAACTTCCTGGGCCGTGGCACTGACGCTGACAAATACGCCACCATGCAGAAGGTGTACGCCAGGCATGTGAAAACAACCTGTGGGATGGTGATTGGTATATCCGCGGCATCACCAAGCATGGTGAGAAAGTTGGTACCCACACACAGGAAGAAGGCAAGGTCCACCTCGAATCAAACACCTGGGCTGTGGTTTCCGGCGTTGCAACAGGCAACCGTGCTACCAAAGCGATGGATGCTGTAGACGAATACCTTTACTCTCCATATGGTCTGCACCTGAACGCACCATCATTCGCAACGCCAAACGATGACATCGGCTTCGTAACCCGTGTGTATCAGGGCGTAAAAGAAAACGGCGCTATCTTCTCGCATCCAAACCCATGGGCATGGGTTGCAGAAGCCAAACTGGGCCGTGGTGACCGCGCAATGAAGTTCTACGACTCACTGCTGCCATACAACCAGAACGACATGATCGAGAAGCGTATCTCGGAACCTTACTCGTACTGCCAGTTCGTAATGGGTAAAGACCACCCTGACCATGGCAAAGCCAACCACCCTTGGCTGACAGGTTCTTCTGGCTGGGCATACATTGCTGCAACTAACTACATTCTGGGTGTTCGCCTGAGCTTTGACGGCTGGTGGTTGACCCATGTATCCCTGCGGAATGGCCTTCTTTCGAAATCCGTCGTGAATGGCGTGATGCGGTATTTAACATCAAGGTGGACAACACCGCCGGTGTTTGTAAAGGCATCAAGTCAGTCACCCTGAACGGTCAGCCAATTGACGGCGCGATTCCGGTTCAGGAAGCAGGTTCAGTTAATGAAGTCCTGGTAGTGATGGGCTAACAAGGTATTGGGCGGCAATTGCCGCCCTTTTAAGTGCGATTTAGGGATTATTTTCAGGAGGATCTATCATGATCCGTTTTGGTACCGGTGGCTGGCGCGCCATTATCGGCGACGAGTTCACCAAAGAGAATGTACAAAAAGTAAGCCAGGCACTCGCCAATATTATCCATGAAGACAAGGTTGCAGATTCCGGTTTTGTTGTCGGTTTTGACCGCCGCTTCCTGTCTGACAAAGCAAGCCGTTGGATGGCGGAAGTCCTCGCAGCAAACGGTGTACGAATCAGCTTTATCACTAAGTTTGTTCCAACCCCTGTTGTGATGTTTAAAGCACGGCAAATGGGGTGCGCCTACTCAGCCTGTGTGACTGCATCTCACAACCCTTACGACTACAACGGTATTAAGGTGTTTCTCAAAGGTGGCCGCGATGCAGATGAAGTCATCACTGCCCGTATAGAGGAAGGCGTTGAGAAACTGACTGAAGTTAAAGCGGTAGATTTTGAAGAAGCCGTCAACGATAAGCTGATTGAGCTTATCAACCCAATGAACGAGTTCGTTGATTCAATCGTTGATTTCATCGACATCGATGCCATCAAGAAAGCCAACCTCCGGGTACTGATTGACCCAATGTTCGGCGTTGCGAAAAACGCGCTGCAAACCGTTCTGATTACAGGCCGTTGTGACGTAGACGTAATTAACGATGGCGAAAACCCGGCTTTCGGGGGGCTGATGCCATCACCAAGCCCGGCGACTCTGTATCGCCTCAAGCATCTTGTTGCCAGCCAGGGTTATGATATTGGTATTGGTACTGATGGCGATGCCGACCGACTTGGCATCATCGACGAGAAGGGTAACTTCATTCACCCGAACGAAGTGCTGATGCTGCTCTATTACTACCTACTTGAATACAAAGGCTGGACCGGTTCAGTGGTTCGCAACATCGCCACCACCCACATCCTTGATAAGATAGCAGCCGGTCATGGAGAGAAGTCATTCGAAGTTCCTGTCGGCTTTAAGCACATCAGCGCCCAGATGGAAGAAGATAACTCACTGATTGGCGGAGAAAGTTCTGGTGGCCTGACAATCCGTGGGCACATTCAGGGCAAAGACGGCGTATTCGCTTCCAGCCTGCTGGTTGAAATGATCAGCGTTACCGGCAAGAAACTGTCTGAGTTGCTCGATGAGATCTATGGCAAGTATGGCTATGCATACACTGCTGAGGGCGACTTTACGTTCAAGCGCTCCGAAAAAGAGTACCTCTACAACAAGATTTACGTAGAGAAATCCCTGCCTGAATTCGGTTATGAAATCGAAAAAGTCAGCTATGCCGATGGTGCAAAAGTATACTTTAAGAATGGCGGTTGGGCCCTTGCCCGTTTCTCAGGTACAGAACCACTTCTGCGAATCTTTGTAGAAATGGAAGATAAAGCTACCGCTGAAGGTGTTATGAAACAACTACAGGACTTCCTGGCAATCTAACATCTCCTTTAACGCAAGGCATAGCGTTGTCTCCGGCCCCGGTGTTTATCATCGGTGGCCGTTTTTTGTATCTGTAGAAATACTCGAGAGGCGAGAGGCGAGAGGCGAGAGGCGAGAGGCGAGAGGCGAGAGGCGAGAGGCGAGAAAATGTAAGGGTTCGGGGGAGCTACACAAAGCTTTTTCTCGCCACACCCGACTGCGTACTCGCCACTGCTCTTCGCCACCCTGCTCTCTCAGGACCTTCTCTTCCCAGGTCCGGTTTCTTTTCCCC